>NZ_CP031230.1:2952500-3252500 GCF_003351785.1 Sporosarcina sp. PTS2304 | reverse complement strand
CGTATCCAGTTGCAAGCGGCTGAGATAATACGTAGTGATCGCCGAGATGCTCAAGCCGGTGTAAGCTAATGCACGCGGTCCGTATTTATCGAAAAGCTTACCGGTAATCGGCGACATGATTCCCATGACGACTGCACCAGGTAGCATGAGCAAGCCTGCGTGGAATGGAGAAATTCCCCGAACACTTTGGACGTATAAAGGAGTTAAAATCATTCCTGAAAACATAGCAATGGATAGAACAATTGAAATAATAGAGGCGAGAGCGAACATCGGGTGCTTATATATTTTAAAATCGAGCATCGGTTCTTTCATATTCAATTGTTTCACGACGAATATAATTAATGCGAGCGTCCCCACCGCAATCGTTCCGTATACTTCCACCGCATTCCAGCCTTTTTCACCTGCAGAACTGAAGCCGTACAGCAAGCCACCAAAACCTATGCTCGAAAGGATGAGTGACAGTACATCCAATTTCACATCACGATTTGGAGTAATATTCTTCATTTTGAAAATCGCAATAACAATCGTTGCCAACGCGATCGGTAAGACGATGACGAATAACGTACGCCATGAATAATGTTCAACGACCCAACCTGACAATGTCGGACCGATGGCAGGTGCAGTGAACATGACCAAGCCGAACATCCCAAGCGCTGTCCCGCGTTTCTCGATCGGGAATGCCGTCAACATTACATTCATCAGTAAAGGCATCATCAACGCAGAACCACTCGCTTGAATCATGCGCGCCACTATCAATAAGTTAAAAGTAGGCGCCACAATTGCTAAAAACGTCCCTAACGAAAACAATACCATAGCCGTTAAGAAGATCTTTTTATTTGTAAACTTTTGTATAAAAAACGCACTAGCAGGAATTAAAATCCCATTCACTAACATAAATCCAGTAGTCAGCCACTGAACGTCTGACGGTCTGATAGAAAATTCATTCATAATGACAGGTAGTGCAATATTCAGTAATGTATTGTTCAAAATGGCCACAAAAGCCCCGATAAACAAAATCGCAATGACCCCATAAGGAGGGTTTTCGTGCATTTTTTTAATATCTAATGTTTCTTCCATAATATCCTCCTGTAAACTTATAAATATGAGCAGAAACTTATTTTATACCTATAGTCTAATTAATTCAACTAAAAAATATCGGAGGTCAAAATTAGTTGATATAAAAGCTTTTTCGAGTTACTATACTAGATATACCGTTAGTATAAACAATTCAAATAGATACAGGTGATAGACTATGAATGATCGAAAAAAACAAGTGTTGCTAACTGCCAAACAGCTATTTATCGACAATGGCTTCCAAGCGACTTCTATACAAGACATCCTAGATGAAGCCCATATCTCAAAAGGAACATTTTACAATTACTTTTCATCCAAAAATGAATGTTTGATGGCTATTTTACGAGATGCGTACTATGTATCCTTCCTGCGTCGCAATGAATTAGCAATCGGCAAGGATTTGACTGATATCGAGTTGCTTTCCGAACAGATCCATATCCGTTTGTCGATGAATCGGCAACAAAACTTATTGCCACTTTTTGAGACTGTCGTTCATTCTCCAGACGATGAGTTGCGAGAGTTCGTTCGGCAGATGCACTTTAGAGAGTTGGCGTGGATAGCCAAACGGTTGAGCGATATTTATGGCGAGGACATCAAAGCATATGCATTCGATTGCGCTTCGTTGCTCGTCGGTTTTATCCAACATTCCTTGAATATCATGAAAAGTTCGAGTGCGGAAGAGATCAATACGAAACAACTCGTCACATTCGTCATGCAGCGAATGGAAGTAGTGATTCCCGATATGATCGAGCGCCAATCGTCTTTCTTGCCGCTAGATACAGTGGAGAATATTTTGACAAGCGCGGAGATGCATCCTTTGACACAAGAAGTACTAATAGAAAAGCTGCAACTGTTCAGTCAAGACATACCGAACACTAACGGAAAGCAATATGCATTGTTTTTATTGGAGGAACTTTCTACTGACAGCCCACGTACGTATTTGCTCGAATCCGTCGTTCGCTCGTTCCGCCAAGCATTCGAAGGTACGGAATGGCAGTTACAAGCGATTGAACTATCCGCTGCGATGTGGTTATTCATCGACAAGACAGAATAAAAGAGGCTGGAACATGACGAATCCACTTCTCTGCGCTTCTGTGGGGTCTCTTGCGCTAAACCTCACAGGAAAAGTCGTTGCAAAGTAGGGCTTTCACGGGCATAAGCGACGTATTGAGAGCATATCTTTGCTTGTCTGTATTTTTCCGCTCGGGTACACTCTGATGTTTCAAAAGATAATTACTAATGGCTACACAAAAAAGCGTAAAGGATGAAGTGTCCTTTACGCTTTCTGCAAGGTATGTCCCGGCCTCTTTCTTGCGCGGTTTTACATATCTACTTTATTTCATCACCTGATGGTTCGGTTCTTCTCCTTTAGCAAATGCGAGAAGTGCTTTTTGGTTGAGACTGATCATCGCTAACCGCGTTTTAATCGTTGCACTTCCGATGTGTGGGAGCACAGTTATATTCGGTAACGTCAATAATGGCGAATCCATCGGCAACGGTTCTATCTCAAATACATCTAAGCCCGCCGCTCGTATAGTATGTGATTGCAACGCCTTAAATAGCGCTGTTTCATCGACAATTCCGCCACGTGATACATTGACTAAAATTGCAGTCTCTTTCATCATGCCTATCTCTTCGGCACCGATAATGCCTTTTGTTTCCTCGCTAAACGGTACGAGCACAAGCACAAAATCAGAGTTCGAAAGTAATGTTTCAAGAGTAGCATACCTACAGCCATGCATGTCTTCCACTCCCGGCTTCCTTCTGCGATTGTGATAGAGCACGTTCATATTAAACGCTTTTGCCCGGCGCATCACCGCTTCCCCGATACGCCCCATCCCAATAATGCCAAGCGTCGATCCATAAACGTCTACTCCCGTGAAGCCGAGTGGCTCCCACGAAGTCCATTTACCTGCACGCATCGCTTTTTCCGCACCCATCATATCGCGTGCCGTGGCCATCAATAATGCGAATGCCAAATCGGCTGTCGTCTCTGTCAGCACATCCGGCGTGTTCGTGACAATAATTCCACGTGCTCGCGCTTCTTCCACTAAAATATGATTGTAGCCGACCGCCATATTGACGATGATTTTCAACTCAGGAGCTGCGTCCAGCACTTCTTGATCGATTCGATCTGAAATAACGACCCACAATGCAGTGGCAGTGGCGACTTTTTCCAGCAAAACCTCTCGTGGCACCGCTTCACTTGTAGATGGCCACATATCCACTTCATAAAACTCACGAAGAGGCGCCACCATTTCTTCGGGCATCTCCCGGCAAATATACAATATAGGTTTCACTTTATTCGCTCCTTCACCCGCCAATATAGTTCATATCAATTTTCTTTCGGTTTTTCACCGTCTGCTCAGTCCGTTCATCAGAATAGCGGTCTGTACGCCCTCTCCACACAGTGGCGATTTCTTCGTATAATTCTTCATCTGTCTTGCCCGAACGAAGTAATTCACGAATATCAAAGCCTTCCGATGCGAATAAACAAGTATACAATTTCCCTTCAGAAGACAAACGAGATCTCGTACAAGTAGAACAAAACGATTCCGATACCGACGTGATGAACCCTACTTCTGCATCGCTGTCCTTGTAGCGGTATCGTTTGGCGACTTCTCCGTAGTATTCTTCTTCCGCCGGTTCCATCTCATACACTTCTGATAGCATCTCATAAATTTCTTTCTTCGTTACGACTTTCTCAAAACTCCAGCCGTTGTCATTGCCGACATCCATGAATTCAATGTAACGTAATGTGATCCCGCGCTCTTTAAAATATGCTGCCATCGGGAGGATTTCGCTTTCATTGACACCTTTTTGCACGACCATATTCACTTTAATCGTAAAGCCAATGTCTTGTGCTTTTGCAATATTTTTCAGAACGAGTTCAGGTGAAATGCCACGGCCATTGATCTGACCGAATAGTTTCGCATCGAGCGCATCCAAACTAATATTCAAGCGGCGCAACCCGGCATCGTAGAGCGACTGCGCATATTGTCCGAGCAGAACGGCATTCGTCGTCAATCCGATGTCTTCAATTCCTTCGATGTCGTGTAGCTTCTGGATCAACTCCGGCAAATTACGTCGCATTAGCGGTTCTCCACCCGTCAGACGCAGCTTTTTCACACCCAATTTTGCGAATATGCGTGCCAGGCGTTCCAGTTCTTCAAATGACAGCAACTCATTTTTCGCCAAAAACATAAAGTCATCACCGAATATTTCCTTCGGCATGCAGTACGTACAGCGAAAATTGCAACGGTCTGTCACCGAAATCCGCAAATCCCGAATCGGCCGTCCCAGTTGATCAACGATGGCGTCCATTCCCTCATCCCCTCTCTAGTTCACATGGCGTGTTGACATTTTTAAATGCAAGCTCCGGTTGATCTGTCAATAAAATTCCTTCTATCCACTCTATATGATGAAGTGCTTGTACATACATCACGCGCCGGTTGTTTTCTAGCAACGCCTGACGAATAGTCGGCTTCACTCTGCGATTCCAAACGGACACTAACGGATGAAGCTTTCCTTCCACTACGACTCCCGTCACATCCGTCGAGTGACGTTGCAATAAACGATCCATCACGTGACGATCCATGAACGGCATATCGCACGGCAACACTATATACCGCTCTGCATCGAGCTGTTCCATAGCCGTTAATATACCAGCCAACGGACCCATCCCTGCAAAGTTCTCTATATCTGTCGTGACATGAACATCTATAGGAAAACGGTCTACAAACTCCGGTCGAGTCACGACTACAATTTCTTCGCAAAATGGTCGAAGCGATTCTACCGAGTACTCGTAAAACGGTTTTCCTTCAAATTCCGCAAAAGCTTTCGGTTCGCCAAAGCGTCTCGACTGCCCGCCAGCCAATACAATTCCTACTGTTTTCATCCACCACTTACCGGCGGGATGAATGCACAGACATCGCCTGATTGAATCACATCATCTTTACGCGCATATTCCTCATTTACTGCTACGTGAATAGTCTCTTTTCCGAATCCTGGATACGTCTCTTCCGCCCAGTCAAGCAATTCTTCCACCGTCAGGGAAGCACGTTCCAAAGATTCCTCTCCTTTACCCGTGAGCTCACGCAATCTCGCAAAATAATGAACTGTAATCATTGTTTCCCGCTTCCTTTCTCCGGATATTTCTTCTGTGCGCCGATCCATTCTTCCCCATCTTCCCAAATTTCCTTTTTCCAAATGGGAACTACTTCTTTAATACGTTCAATCGCATATTCATTTGCCTCGTACGCTTCTTTCCGGTGTGGAGAAGAAACCGCGATGACGACCGCAATATCCGATATTTTCAACTCACCAATCCGATGCGCCATCGCCACTTGTACACCTGGCCACTTTTCTTCCATTTCCGCGCCGATTTCTGCCAATTTCTTCTCCGCCATCGGAATATATGCTTCATATGCCAAATAGAGCGTTCGCACTCCATGTGTCCATTCGCGTACATGCCCCGTAAAGACCGTCACGGCCCCAGCTGCAGGATGCAGAACGAGATCGCTGTACGCTTGCGGATCAATAGGGGTATCTACTATTTCAAAACGCTTCATATGACTTCCTCCATCCATCGCCACAACCAGTCGTCAAGTGCAGTATTGTCCGAAAAGAGCGTCTCTGTTCGTGCTACGTGCAACACTCCTCGCAACGTCTGTAATTGTTCACGATCTTCTTCATTGCGGATGAGTACGATTTTTTCACCGATCTCCTGTTTATAGCCTTCTATCAACAACACATCCGGCCGATTCGAAGCCGCCAATGCCTTTAGTTCTTGAAATGAACGTTCTTTCTGTTGCATCAATTGTATCATACCGCCGCCTGCCACTACGGTAGAGACGGCTCCGGCCGCCAAAAACTGCATCGTATCGGTATGAGCTGGCGGCAGTTCAGGCAAGCCGCCGTGGCCATGATGCTTCAGTACCGCCACTTCAAAGCCCCATTCTTGCAATAGCGTAATCCAATGTGTAATCAACGTCGTTTTTCCGCTGTTTTTATAACCAACAACATGAAGCGTCTTCATAGATCCCACTGCTCTACGCCCTGTTCTGCGCCTAATAATAAAACGTCCACTGTCATTCCGCTTTCAAAGCCGCGTGTTCCGCTCGGTAAAACAATGATACAATTTCCACGCGCAATCGAAGACACTGCACTCGATTTATTAAACCCAGCAGGTGTTGCGACAATTCCTTGTGCCGTCATTTCCCACGTTGCACGAACGAAACGAGTGAACGGATTCGCCTTTTTGAAATCTTCACCTAAAGTTGCTTGAATTCTCGGCATATACGGTGCTTTACAACCCATCATCGCTAAAATTGCGGGACGTGTAAACAGCTCAAATCCTGTAAAACATGCGGACGGATTTCCGGATAAACCGAATAAAAATTTATTGCCTAGCACCGCAACCGTCGTCACACTTCCTGGACGCATCGCCACTTTATTGAACAGTACTTTCGCTCCGAGACGTTCATAAATAGCCGGTAAATAATCATAATCTCCAACCGACACCCCGCCAGTCGTGATGAGTACATCTGTCTCTTTCAGCGCACGTTCAACAATTTCAGTACATGCATCCAAATCATCTTCCATCATCCCGTAGGACTTGGCTTCAATTCCCATTCTCGCCAATTGCGCACGAATCATAGGACCGTTGGAATTCCGGATTTTCCCCGGCATCAATTCATCTTCCACATTAAGCAACTCCGTACCCGTAGACAACACTCCTGCAATCGGCTTTTTAGCCACTCGCACGTGCGAATAGCCGAACGTTGCAAGCAAAGCAATCGTGCCGGGATGGATAATCGTCCCTGCTTCAATCAGCTGGTCGCCTTCCTTCGCGTCTTCTCCTTGCCGCGAAATATTCTCCCCCGCGTCAAATGGTTTCCGCAACGTAAAGCCCGTGTCAGTTTCCACCGTTTGCTCGAGCATGACGACCGCATCGGCCTGCTCCGGAATGAGGGCGCCAGTCATAATACGAAACGCTTCCCCTCGTTCTATCGGACGATCCGCCACATGCCCCGCACCAATTTCTCCGATCACTTGAAATGATTTACGTTCATTGCCCGACGCACCTGCTGAATCCTCTGCACGAATCGCAAAGCCATCATACGGCGACCGATCAAACGGAGGGACATCATGTTTTGCCACAATCGGCTCCGCCAGTATGCGGCCATATGTATGTTCCAATGAGAGAAGTTCTGTATCCAGTTGTTGCACATGCGACATAACACGATCTACTGCTTCCGCCACTTGAATCGGCTTTCGAATTTCTACCACTTACATCTCCTCTTTCTTTTGTTATACTTACGAGTACAATGATTTGAAAGGATGAATAATATGTCCGAACTCACTCACTTTAACGAACAAGGCCGCGCGAAAATGGTCGATGTGTCCAGCAAAGAAATCACATTACGCACCGCAATTGCTACCTCCTCTATAATTGTCAACGAATCGATTTACGAACAGATCACCCACGGCACCAATAAAAAGGGAGACGTCTTCGCAGTCGCACAAGTCGCTGCTATTATGGCTGCTAAAAATACCGCCACCCTCATTCCCATGTGTCATCCACTGCCACTCACCGGCGTCGATGTTCGCTTTGAATGGATCATTAATCAACAAAAACCTGAATACGAGGTGCTCATAGAAGCTACCGTTAAAACAAAAGGCGTTACCGGCGTCGAAATGGAAGCACTCACCGCCGCTTCCGTAGCCGCTTTAACAATTTATGACATGTGTAAAGCGGCCGGCAAAGAAATGATCATCGGCCCCACTATGCTTCAACATAAAACCGGTGGAAAAAATGGAGACTACACGCGCGCGGACTAATCCCCCGCGCGTTTTTTATCGACCTTTGCTTAGCGAGAGGAGTGTGTGATCATGGAAGTGGGGGAGTCGCTCATAGAAATGTGGGATGCGCTCATAGAATGCACACTTGCGATCATAGAAACGCGATCTCCGCTCATAGACTACCCACACGCGATCATAGAAACGCGATCTCCGCTCATAGACTACCCACACGCGATCATAGAAACACGATCTCCGCTCATAGACTACCCACACGCGATCATAGAAACGCGATCTCCGCTCATAGACTACCCACACGCGATCATAACGCCCCTACAAATGCTTCGTCAATTCATGCACAATATGCGGCAACTCAGGCACGATTAGCTTATCCATCGCGAGCGTCACAGCTTTCGACGAGCCTGGCAATAAAAATACCACTTGCGAATCAATGGCTCCAGCAGTCGCCCGGCTCAATAACGCTTTTGACCCTACGTCTTCCGTATAACTCAAAAACCGGAACAACTCACCAAACCCATCCAGCGGCTTTGTGAAATGAGGCGCTACTGTCTCGACTGTCCTATCGCGTGCACCGATTCCTGTGCCACCTGTGAAAATCATCGCTTGAATAGAAGAATCAGCTCGCCACTCGTGCAATAGCTTCGTCATCTGCTCTGCTTCGTCTGGACATATGCGATAATCCTTCACAATGTGCCCTGACTCTATCAACTTCTCACAAATAACTTTACCACTCTTATCATTTTCCACCGTTCTCGTATCACTGATTGTCAATACCGCAACGGTTATCGACTGATTACGTGCTTGTTGCGGTAAATGAGATTCCTCCATTCCCAACACCCCTAACCAAATAATGAATGATAGACTTTCCTGCCTTTTTGCATATCTTTAATACCATGAATCAATAATCGACCATTGCCAAATAAAATACAACGATAACCTTCCACTTGAAACTCTACAAAAAACGGCGTCTCGCGGTATTCGGACTGCAGACGTCTCGCTACGTGGACACCGTCCGCCAGCGTCAAGGCACGTCCTGCTTCTGGAATAATTTGTACCGTGTCGCGACCGCAAAGTACGGCATACTGTGTACCCGCCGATTCATGCAAAGCTGGGTACGTAGGATGATCTCCGCATGTTTCACAATTCGGCTGCTGCATCCGACTAATTCCTGCTTCCACAGATGTATTATTCCACACATCAAAATGCAGAAGCTTTGTACGCATAGATGACTGATTGCCTGTCAGCCATTTCAACGCTTCCGCACTTTGATGCGCAGCGGAAATTTGGACAGCAGGCGAAATGACCCCTACCGTATCACATGTTTCATTGACTGCGGGAAGGACTGGCAATAAGCAACGGAAACAAGCCGTCTTGCCAGGAATGAATGGAAATACGCTGCCTGAACTGCCGACAACTGCTCCGTAAATCCACGGAATCTGAAGAGACCATGCCACATCATTTATAAGTAGGCGTGTTTCAAAATTGTCCGTGGCATCCATCAACAGATCGGCTCCTTCAGCCAGCTCTAGTAATAACGGACCGTCCACATGATCCAACACCGTTCGAATGTCGGCATCTTGGCGGATTTCACGTAATCTTCGCTCCGCCGCCACCACTTTTGGCATACTTCCGCGCGCATCAGCTTCCGTAAATAACTGTTGTCTCTGCAAATTGGACGCTTCTACATAATCACGATCCGCCAATGTTATTTTGCCGACCCCTGCACGGATGAGCGTTTCCGAAATAGCCGAACCAAGCGCACCGCAACCGATGATGACGACATGCGACTGCGCCAATGATTGTTGCCCATCCTGTCCGATCGGCTGAAATAATGTTTGTCTTGAATAACGATTTTCCACTCCATCCGCACCCTTTCATACAAAAACAAGCGAGGCAACCAGTTAAGATAACTGATTGCCTTCCGCTGTTTCGGGACTAATATCGCTGAATGATCCGACATAACGAACGATGTCGCCCGTCCCATCTTTTACAGCACTTATTGATAAGAACTCTAAATACTCTTCACCGTTTTTCTTTTTATTCCAAATTTCACCTTGCCATACGCCGTGTTCTTCAATTTCGCGCCACATCTTATCATAATACGCCCGATCGTGACGGCCAGAGCTTAACACATTCGGACTCTTGCCGAGCACTTCCTCTTCACTATACCCTGTCAATTGTGTAAATGCCGGATTGACAGATACGATCGCGCCCGTTTGATTGGTTACGAGAATCCCTTGTCTCGTCGAATCGAATACTTCTTTCGAAAGACTGACACGGTCCATATAATATAACCACACGACTAGCACAAGGCTCGCTAGTGATATTTGAGAGAATGCCATAAAGCCGATAGAATAAGAACCTGTCATCGAGAAAATCGTTGCGAGCAATAAAGGAGGGAAAAATCCGCCCAATCCACCCATCATCGAAACAATCCCGTTAACTGTTCCTGCTTGTTTACTGAAGTACATAGGTACGAGTTTGAAGATTACACCATTGCCGATCCCCGCAGCTGCCGCGATCAAAATACTGCCCACTGTATAGAGTGCAATATCAGGTGAAAACGCCAAAACGATAGATGCAAATGTTAATCCCGCAAAACAGCCCATTAGTAAAAAGAGAGGCTGAAACTTATCGCCTAACCAACCGCCGACCGGACGCAATAACGTCGCTACGACGATGAAACCTGCTGTCCGCAAGCCTGCATCCACTTTATCCAAGCCAAAGTAGTTGACGAGGAAACTCGGTAAAAATACCGTAAACGCAACGAACGAACCAAATGTGATGAAATAGAATAGCGAGAAGAACCACAATTTCTCATTTTTATAGACGCCTTTAATTTGTTCAACAATCGGCGCTTTCACTTTTACTTCTTTACGATCACCGAAAAAGAAATTCAAAGCGATAAATACTAATAGTAAAACCAAATACATTTTGACTGTCAACGACCAACCGAATTTCATGGCGAGTACAGGTGCTGAGAATGTCGTAATCGCCGTACCGATATTTCCCATTCCGTAAATCCCGTTGACTAAACCGTGCTTTTCCTTTGGGTAATATTTCGGCAGCGATGTAACGCCTACAGAGAAAATCGCGCCCCCTACACCTAGCAACGTACCACCGATCAATAACCCTGTCACGGTCGACGTTTCACTTATGTAGTAGACAGGAAAAAGCAACACAATGAAACTGATGAAAAACATCACGCGCGCCCCGTACACATTGGCATAGTAGCCAAGCGGGATACGTAAAATGGAACCGAGTACTACAGGAATCGCTGTAATGATGGCCAATCGTTCTGGTGGTATACTAATATCTTCACTAATAAATGGAAGTAAGGAAGAAATAAGCACCCACACCATGAAACCGACAACTAGATTTGCCGTCTGTAATGGCAGTTGAATCTTTTGTGTCATAGGAATCCATCCAATCTAAAGGTAGTTACGAAACAATCCAATGTGACTCTTTTATGACTCTGGCAAAATAGAAGTGTACAGTTGCTTAAATAACTCATCTTGTTCTTTCGCTCGCAAAACCGACAATACCATCGGAAAGATGACATTCTCTTCCTTCACGAAATGAATCATAATGACTTCGAACGCTTCTCCCGCATCTTTCACTACATCTTGGATCATTTGTAAAGTAAATGAAGATAAGTCTCCTCTTGTATGGTGAAGGAAATGTCCGATAAATGCATCGATCTCATCATGTTCCTCTTGCACCGCCTGCACAGGTCCCTGATCACTGCCCACATATTTTGCGAGCATAGGAAAAAGGAATTCCTCTTCTTTGTCGGTATGATTTTTCAATGGTTCAATGAATTTGACGATGAGCTTACGCAATTGCTGAAGCGCCACCAATCCTTCTTCACGGGAAAATCGTTCATTTTCAAAATCTAGTACAATCGCATGCCACTGTTCCATTTCATACGTTAAATAACGATGTTCGTTTTCCAACACGCGTAGTGCAGGCAATGTATGAGTGAAACCAGAATTGACCATCTTCCTCCACTTCCTCTATTAAAAACTTAAAAACTTTTTCTTCAGCGCATATTCCACTAATTCTGGACGGCTCTTCAACTGAAGTTTATCCATCATCTTCGCTTTATGCGCTTCCACCGTCTTGACGGAAATATACAGCATTTCTGCAATTTCTTTATTACCGTAGCCTTTTGCGACGAGCGGCAAAATTTCAATTTCCCGTTTAGACAAAATCTTGAACGGATCATCTTCATCGGATAGCTTAGGGCCTTTTTTGACGAACTCCCTCACTAACGACGTAGCCATCGAAGGATGTACATACGTGCCGCCTTCATACACTTGGCGGAGTGCACTTAATAACTCTTCATCAGGGGCATTTTTCAAAATATAGCCGGAAGCTCCGTTTTTCAATACATGAAACATATATTCTTCGTCATCATACATCGTCAAAATCACGATTTTCGTCTCTGGAAAATCTTCATGTATTTTACCTGTGGCGATCAGGCCACTTTGACCAGGCGGCATGCTTAAGTCCAATAAAATGATGTCCGGTCGATGTTTGGCAACCAATTCATACGCTTCCAACCCATCTGCCGCCGTGGCTACGACTTCCATATCCGGTTGAAAATTTAAGATATGCATAAATCCTGTACGGACGACTGCATGATCATCAGCGATTATGATTTTCACTAGTTGCTCTCTCCTTCTTCACGGGAATCTCGACTTGGATTTTCGTGCCTTCTTGCGCACTGGACGCAATCGTGATGTTTCCACCTACTAATTCGACGCGTTCACGCATGCCGAATAATCCAAGCCCCGTACCTTCCGGGGTAAAGTCATTGACATTAAAACCTATTCCTTCGTCCAGCACTTCCAGCTGTAAATGATCCGGTGTTTCTGTCAGACGCAGGAACACTTCTTCCACTTCTGCGTATTTCATCGCATTCAAAATCGCTTCTTGACCGATCCGATAGACGACGGTTTCTATCTCTCCTTCGTACCGGTTGCTTTTCACATCCGATTCAAAATGAACGATGAAACCGAAGTTCTTCTCCAAGCCTTTAATATGGGTCCGAAACGCCGCTTCCAAGCCGAAATCATCTAGCACTGCAGGACGGAGCTCGACAGACATATAGCGGATATCGTCCAGCAATCGCATGAGTGAACCTTCCGTCTGGCGCAACTTCTCGAGCACTTCTTCTTCTACATTCATATACTTCAACACACGCAAATCGACTAATGAACTCAGCATTTCTTGCGCAACACTGTCATGCAATTCTCTCGAAATCCGTTTGCGCTCATTTTCTTGCGCTTGGATGACTTGCTTGACACGCAGTTTTTGATTGAGCACTTCTTGTGTTTGTGTCTGACGGGTCAAATTGCGCAACATCAGTACAGAAATTTGTTGTTGTTCATCAATTACTTGGTACGTCGCGCTATACGGCAACACACCCACGTCTTTTGTTTCTAAATATAATTGGAAAGAAGTTAGCGTTTGTTGCGGCTCCGCCATGAAACAAGAGACACATGTCATCTGTTCGTCCTCACTCGTATATCCGCGACAAGTAAAACAGATCGAATCCGCTTCGCCTTGAAGCATCTTGAGAAATAGTTCCGGTTCGATAATTTGTTTTGCCGCTTCATTCATCGAAAGAATGTGACCTTCAGCCGAAAAAAAGAACATAGCTTCTGTTGTATGGTCGTAAAGCTTCTGCAATAGTTCCGGTAACTGATTACTGTTCGATAGCGTCATCTTTCAATCGCTCCTTATGATGAAACGGTCCAAATGTCGTGCCGATCGTCTCCTTCACCTGTTCAAACTTTTCTATCGTCATTTTTTTCGGTTGACGATAGCCGACGAGCAACACACCTTGTACATGATCGTCATGGAATAACGGAATAGCTCCAAAACTTTTCAGCTTCTCAAAGACTACAATCGGATAATTATATAGATCCCGTGATTCCATTAATTCTTCTGCGTCTTCTACTAGCACTGGCTTTCCTGTTTTAAAAACTAGCCCCGCCACACCTTTGCCAGAACTCAGGACAATTTTTCTATAGCGTAAATTACTATTCCCAGCGACATAGCGCCATTTCAATTCATGATAATATTTATTCAAATCCACTAGCGCCAATCCGATGAAATCCGCTTCTAGTCGTTCTTTCAACTGGTCGATAGCTGCTTGAAAATTAAAATTTTGTTGTTCTGTCATAGGCGTTATCTCCTGTTTTCATCATTCGCTCAACGTGGGGTATGCTGTTTGTTCGGTTGATGTTTTCTATAAAGAATATAACTTCTTCCGGCATAATTCAACGGTACACTCCAAACGTGAACCAATCGAGTGAACGGCCACATCGCAAAAATGAGAAAACCCGTTAAAATATGCAACTTAAATGCAAGCGGGACGGCTGCCATATAGGCTGCTTCCGGCTGGAATATAAGCAATGATCGGAACCAGACCGAGATCGTATCGCGATAATCAAAACCTGGTGTCATCGTGTTCGTAATGAGTGAACTATAGACACCAATAAAGACAATAAATAATAAAAATGTATTGACAATCAAATCGGATCTGGAAGAAAGTTTTCGGACATTCGCCTTCGTGAAACGGCGAGAAGTCAAAATGATCATTCCGACTAGCGTCATTACGCCGAAAAATCCTCCGCCCCACACGGCGCCTAGATGATACATATGATCACTGACGCCCATGGCACGTGTCCACTCTTTCGGAATCCCGAGACCCGCCACATGACCTAAAATGACGGGAAAAATTCCGATGTGAAACAGTAAACTACCAATCATCAATTGCTTTTTCTCAATAAACTCACTCGATTTTGCGGTCCATCCGAACTGGTCGTTCTTATAGCGGAATATATGACCCACTATAAACACCGCGATACAAATGTAAGGAAAAATGACCCACAGGAATTGACTAGTCATTAGCAGAAACCTCCCGTTGAATACACGATTTACAAGTTTCACGCAACGCCCGTATTAAGTAGAAATAAGGGCTTTCATACTTTTCCAACGCTTTCATCAAAAAGTAACTTCCATCTTCCATGACCGCAAGCAGCATGGAAAAACTTTGTTGTGCCCGCGGATCTCCCTTCCATTCTGCCGCATAAATGAATTCGCACATTAACGGAAGCAAGTCGGATAGCTCTTCATCCGGCATATTCAAGCCGAACATTTCATACAGCACTTTTAAGCGAGCAAGCATTTGACCGCGCTCTTTAGAATCCTCGAACTTCACATATGTCATGAACAGCGTCGCGTCTTTCTGAAAATCAAATGTCGATGTGTACAGCTCTTGGATCTCATCCAAACTGTACGTCTGCATTAGCTCCCAGTAAGTTTGCAAGTCTTCATAACCTGCCGCATCACTCGTAACGAAATCATCCCAAACTGACGGATGAAACGTCAGTTTTTCGGGATAATTCAGTTGGTTGGAGAAAAAGCCGAAAATATTTTTCTTTTCATATAAGAGATCGAGATTAATCACGCCAGATCCCCCCATAGAAATTCTCTTCGTAAATTTCTTTTCCTGTTTTCACAGGCGCTCCAGGTGAAGCCGGTCCACAACCGTCACAACCTCCATCCGAGCCCATGACAGAGAATGAATAAGGGTTTGTCGCAGGTGCTTGTTCGCCGTACGTACCCATACCGTCATATCCGGCAGAACCTTGCGAACGATAGACGTTCATCTGTCCTTCTTTATGAGACGTCGGAATGACAAAGCGATCTTCATACTTAGCAATTGCGAGCAAGCGATACATTTGCTTCGTCTGTTTTGCGGTTAAGCCTACACGTTCAAGCTTCGTTTCATCGAACTCTTTACCGGAAGATACAGCACGCATGTAAGAGCGCATCATCGCCATACGCTGCAAACCTCCTTTAACCGTTTCTACATCTCCTGCTGTTAACATATTCGCCAAGTACTGAAGCGGAATACGCATTTCTTCAATCGCCGGGAAAATCATATCCGGATTTTTAATGGAGTCTTTTCCTTCAAAGTAGTTCATGATCGGGCTTAGTGGTGGCACATACCAAACCATCGGCAATGTACGATATTCCGGGTGTAACGGGAATGCAAGCTTATACTCGATCGCCAACTTATAAACCGGCGAGTTTTGTGCCGCTTGAATCCAGTCTTCAGAGATTCCGTCTTGAATCGCTTGTTCAATAATTTCAGGATCATTCGGGTCTAGGAACAAGTCCAGTTGTGCTTCATATAAATCTTTCGGATCTGGTGTAGATGCCGCTTCTTGTACGCGGTCTGCATCATATAATAAGACGCCTAGATAACGAATACGTCCTGTACATGTTTCTGAACAAACCGTCGGCAAGCCAGATTCCACACGCGGGAAACAGAATGTACATTTTTCCGCTTTATTCGTTTTCCAGTTGAAGTACACTTTTTTGTACGGACAACCCGTCATACAGTAACGCCAGCCGCGGCAAGCTTCTTGGTCGACTAAAACAATTCCATCTTCATCACGCTTATAGATCGCGCCTGAAGGACAAGAGGCTACACAGCTCGGGTTCAAGCAGTGTTCACATAGTCTCGGCAAGTACATCATGAACGCTTGCTCGAAGTTGAACTTGATTTCTTCTTCAATTTTTTCGATGTTCGGATCTAATGGACCCGTCACATGAGCGCCTGCCAATTGGTCTTCCCAGTTCGGACCCCATTCCGGATCCATATACTCGCCCGTGACGACAGACTTCGCGCGCGCGACCGGTGTATGCTCGCGGTCTGGTGCGGATGTCAGCTTTTCATAGTCATAAGTCCATGGCTCGTAATAATCTTTCATTTCCGGCATATCCGGGTTGTAGAAGATTTTACCGAGTGCGATTTTGGAAAGCTTCGAACCGGATTTCAGTTCGAGCTTCCCTTTGCGTAATTGCCAACCGCCCTTATACAGCTCTTGGTCTTCCCATCGTTTCGGATAACCGATTCCTGGTTTCGTCTCTACATTGTTAAACCACATATATTCGGCACCTTCACGATTCGTCCATGTCGTTTTACACGTCACACTACACGTATGACACCCAATACACTTGTCTAAGTTCATCACCATTGCAACTTGCGCTTTAATTTTCAAGCCAGTTGACCTCCTTCATCTTACGAACCGCGACGTACACATCACGTTGGTTACCGATCGGTCCATAGTAGTTGAATCCATAACTGAGCTGTGCATAGCCGCCTACCATTTGAGTCGGCTTCATGTGAATACGTGTCGGCGCATTATGACTGCCTCCGCGTTGTTCGGTAATTTCCGAGCCCGGCATTTGAATGTGCTTGTCTTGTGCGTGGTACATAAACATCGTTCCTTTAGGCATGCGATGACTGACAACAGCTCTCGCATTGACGACCCCGTTACGGTTATATACTTCGAGCCAATCATTATCATCAATGCCATGTTCTTCTGCATCCAGATTCGACAGCCACACCGTCGGACCTCCACGGAATAATGTCAGCATATGCTGATTGTCTTGATACGTGGAGTGAATATTCCATTTACCGTGCGGTGTTAAATAACGTAAGACGAGTGCATCTTGACCGCCGACGATTTCTGCGTCACGATCCGCAAAAACGAATGGCGGCAATGTCGGCTTATAAACCGGTAACGCTTCGCCAAATCCAAGGAATAACTCATGATCGACGTAGAAGTGCTGTCGGCCGGTTAATGTTCTAAAAGGTACGAGTCGTTCGATGTTCGTTGTGAACGGTGAGTAGCGACGTCCTAATTTATTGGAACCACTGAATACCGGTGTCGGGATGACTTCACGCGGTTGAGCGGTAATGTTCGCAAATGTGAAACGCTCCGCTGCACGGTCTGCTGAAATATCTTTCAACTCCACGCCCGTATCCTGCTCGGCTGCTTCAAATGCCCGTTGTGAGACGCGCCCGTTCGTTGCAGAGGACAGTGTGAGCATCGCTTCCGCCGCATGCTTCGCTGTGAACAGTTTCGGCAATCCGTCTTTCACCGTATCGTCTTCGTACACGCCATTAATGCCCTTCATCATCTCGTACTCTTCAGCGACCGAGAAGCTGACACCGTGTGCACCCGTCTTGCCTGTTGAAAGCAAAGGTCCGAGTGTAATGTACTTATCGTAAATTTTCGTATAATCCCGTTCGACAATCGTCATGCCAGGCATCGTCTTCCCTGGAATCGCTTCTACCTCACCTTTGCTCCAATCATGCACTTCCCCATACGGCTGTGCAATTTCTTGAATGGAGTCATGCGCAAGCGGCGATGTGACTAAATCTTTATAGACACCAGGCAAATGAATTTTCGCAAGTTCCGAGAATGTTTCTGCAATCGTGCGATAAATATCCCAGTCCGAACGAGATTCCCATAACGGATTGACCGCCGGATTGAACGGGTGAACGAATGGGTGCATATCTGTAGAAGATAGGTCCACTTTTTCATACCAAGTCGCAGCTGGTAATACAAGGTCTGCGTACAACGGTGTTGCAGTCATACGGAAATCAAGTGCGACAAGGAGATCCAGTTTCCCTTCTACTTCATCACGCCAAATCATTTCTTCCGGCTTCATGTCTTCGTTCGGTGTGGCGAGTAATCCACTCGATGCGCCGAGTAAATGCTTCATAAAATATTCTTGCCCTTTTGCAGAGCTTGAGATCAAGTTCGAACGCCAAACGAATAGCGAACGCGGGAAGTTTTCAGGTGCTCCCGGGTCTTGTGCCGCAAATTGTAGTTCACCTGATTTCAGCTGATCCACTACATGACTGACGACTTCTTTCGGTGCCGTTTTGCCGAGTCTCGCTGCTTCTTCAACGAGCAGCAGACTGTTTTTATTGAACTGCGGATACGATGGCAACCAGCCGAGTCGTGCAGCGAGTACGTTATAGTCTGCCGGGTGCTGGTATCTCGCTTCGCCTCCGAGCGGGGACATAAGCGTATCGGCGCCCGCTTCTTCGTACTTCCATTGATCAGTTGCGAAGTAGAAAAATGACGTCGCGTTTTGCAAACGTGGAGGACCTTGCCAGTCTTTCGCAAAGGCAATCGTACTCCAACCTTCAATCGGACGACATTTTTCCTGACCGACATAATGTGCCCAACCGCCGCCGTTCACTCCTTGAGAAGCTGTCAATGTTACTAAGTTCAAGATTGCACGGTAAATCGTGTCACTGTTGAACCAGTGATTGATCCCTGCGCCCATAATAATCATCGAACGGCCGCCTGTATCAATCGCGTTCTGCGCAAACTCCATAGCGATTTGTGTGACAAGCTCCGGCTTCACATTCGTAATCGCTTCTTGCCAAGCTGGTGTGTAAATGGACGTTGCGTCATCATAGCCGGACGCTTCTAGTTCACTATCGATTCTATTCACACCGTATTGACTCAACATGACATCATACGTTGTCGCCACTAGACGTTCTGTACCGTCCGCAAATTGAACTTTCTTCGCTGGAATTGGACGTTTGAACGTACCATTTCCTCTGTTATCAAAGTATGGGAAATAGATTTCTTGCCATTCCGCCCCATGCTTTTCAATGGACAATGCAGGTTCTACACGTGTTCCATCTTCATTGTCTAATAGAAGATTCCATTTAACGTCTTCTTCCCAACGCTGCCCCATCGTCCCGTTCGGCACAATGATTTCACCTGTTGCTTCATCTAATAGCATCGGTTTCCACTCAGCATGTTCAGACTGTTGACCGAAATCGCTCGCTCGCAAGAAACGTCCCGCTTTGTACGAATCTTCGTGAGGATCGAGCACGATTAAAAACGGCATATCCGTATATTGTTTTGCATAGTTCAAAAACGTTGGTTCTTTACGCTTTTCATAGAATTCATCCAAAATAACATGTGTCATCGCCTGCGCGACTGCTGCATCCGTTCCTGGATTCGCTGCGATCCAATCATCCGCATGTGTCACACTTTCCGCATAATCCGGTGCCACAGAAACGACTTTCGTTCCTTTGTAGCGAACTTCCGTCATAAAGTGTGCATCCGGCGTCCGCGTTAACGGAACGTTGGAACCCCACATAATGATGTATCCTGCGTTAAACCAGTCACTCGACTCAGGCACATCCGTCTGCTCTCCCCAAATTTGTGGTGAGGATGGCGGTAAATCCGCATACCAATCGTAGAAACTTAGCATTTCTCCACCAAGCAATGAAATCATGCGTGCGCCTGATGCGTAACTGACCATCGACATCGCCGGAATCGGTGTGAATCCTGCAATGCGGTCTGGACCATATTTCTGAATCGTATAAATCAATTGTGCCGCAATGAGCATCGTCGCATCACGCCAATGGATACGAACATGTCCACCTTTTCCGCGTGCTTTCTTGTATTCGCTCGTCTTTACTGGATCTTCTACAATCGAAGTCCACGCTTTGACGGGATCTTTCGTCTCTTGCAGTGCTTCATTCCACATGCGCCACAGCTTTCCTCTTATATAAGGATACTTCACGCGCAGCGGGCTGTATTCATACCAAGAAAATGACGCCCCACGCGGACAGCCACGCGGTTCGAACTCTGGCATATCCGGCCCACAGGAAGGATAATCGATTTGCTGGTTTTCCCATGTGATGATGCCGTTTTTCACGAATACTTTCCAGCTACATGACCCCGTACAGTTAACACCGTGTGTGGTACGCACTACTTTGTCATGTGACCAACGCTGGCGGTACATATTTTCCCAATCACGGCTTTTCTCTTCTAGCACCGACCAATTTCCCGAATAGCTCTCAACAGGCTTAAAATAATTCAATCCGAATCGCTTTTTCATCGAACATTTCCACTCCTTCTCAGAATGTAGCAGCAAGTGAACACAAATATACTAAACACATTACCCTAAATTTGACGAATTAATCTGAAAATAAAAAAGGGAATTCCCTAATGCTTCCTACAATCTGTACTGATTTATCATAAATAACAATAATTTTCCTTTATATTTCTTAATTATACGCGCTTTATACAACGTTTCTATTGGGGAATTCCCTATTCTCTACTTAAAACGTGCAATTTTCGATATATACATTAGGGTAGTCTCCTACTCTGTTACTAGATTATCGAGCTATATTCTCCTACTAAAGAGAGGATCATTCCCTCATTCCATTCGTCATTAGGACTTGCTAAAGTAGTAATTACCATTTAGAAGAAGTTTTTAGTGCAATTTTATTCAGATGAAATGATGTGTTTCATAAATTTGTGGAAATTTTAGTATAGTTCTCATAATATTGTGTTGATTTTATTCAAATAACTGATAGAATAATATACAAAATGAAAGGTTAGGTGGATGATACCGTGTCAAACGAATTAAACAAAGTCCTTCGTTGTGAAGCACTAAAAGATAAGATTGTTACAGCTGAAGAAGCAGCATCTTGGATTGAGGATGGAATGTCTTTAGGTCTAAGTGGCTTTACTTTATCCGGAGATGCGAAAGCGGTTCCATTGGCATTAGCTGAAAGAGGGAAAAACGAAAAATTCAAAGTAAACGTTTTCACTGGGGCCTCTCTCGGACCAAATGTTGATGAATTGATGGCAGAAGCTGATTTGATTAATTTACGTGTTCCGTATCAAGGCAACGCAACTATGCGCGGCAAGATCAATTCAGGTGATTCATTCTACATCGATCAGCATCTATCTCATACTGCTGAGTGGATTCGTCAAGGCGTTATCGGGCCGATCGACTATGCGATTATTGAAGCAGCTGCTATTACGGAGGACGGTCAAATTATACCGACTGGTTCAGTAGGTAACTCACCAATTTTCGTTCAGGAAGCTAAGCATGTTATTATCGAGCTGAATGTCAATGCGCCAGCTGAATTCGAAGGGTTGCACGATGTGTATATCCCAGAATACCAAGGCGAGAGAACAGAAATTCCTGTCTACAAAGTGACAGATAAAATCGGTACGCCAGGTATTAAAGTAGATCCTGAAAAAGTACGTGGAATCGTTCTTACGGAACAAGGTGATATTCCTTCCCCTATCGTTCCTCCAGACGAAGAAACACAAGAAATCGCAAATCACTTGTTGAACTTCTTCCGTGACGAGATCAAATTAGGGCGTATGGACGAATCATTAATGCCTCTTCAATCAGGTGTTGGTTCTGTGGCAAACGCAGTTCTTGACGGGATGAGAACATCTGAGTTTAAAGATATCGAAGTATATTCTGAAGTTCTTCAAGATGCAATCTTTGACTTGATCGATGACGGCGTAGTGAAATTCGCTTCTGCTACTTCATTGACACTTTCTAAGAAGCGCTTGGACAACTTAAAAGAAGACATTAGTAAATACCGCGACAAGCTAGTATTCCGTCCGCAAGAGGTTTCTAACCATCCAGAAGTTATCCGTCGTTTGGGCATCATCTCTTTCAACACGGCGCTTGAGCTAGACATCTACGGAAACGTTAACTCTACACATGTTAGCGGTACACGTATGATGAACGGTATCGGTGGATCTGGAGATTTCGCACGTAACGCACGTATCGCAATCTTCGTAACGAAATCACACGCTAAAGGCGGAGACGTATCATCTATCGTTCCTTTCTGCTCTCACGTGGACCACACGGAGCATGATGTGGATGTTATCGTTACAGAACAAGGCTATGCTGACCTTCGCGGCTTGGCTCCAAGACAAAAAGCTGAGAAGTTGATTGAAGTATGTGCTCACCCGGATTTCAAAGACGAGCTACGCGACTACTACAACAGAGCAGTTGAACAAGTGGGCGGACAAACTCCACACATCTTGGAAGAGGCTCTATCTTGGCACGTAAATCTTGCAAAAAACAAAACAATGCATAAAGAAGCAGTTAAGAAGTAATTGGATAGGATGTAGAAGCGAGCAGACGATGATGTCTGCTCGCTTTTTTGTTGGTTGGGTGTTTTCTATGAGCGGAAATACACTCGCTATGAGCGCGGAGACCACTTCTATGAGCGGAAGCACAATCGCTATGAGCGCAAAGGCCACTTCTATGAGCGGAAATACACTCGCTATGAGCGCAAAGGCCATTTCTATGAGCCGAAGCACAATCGCTATGAGCGCAGAGACCACTTCTATGAGCGGAAGCACAATCGCTATGAGCGAGGAGACCACTTCTATGAGCGGAAGCACAATCGCTATGAGCGAGGAGACCACTTCTATGAGCGGAAGCACAATCGCTATGAGCGCGGAGACCACTTCTATGAGCGGAAGCACAATCGCTATGAGCGCAAATAAACCTTCTACTTCCCCACGACAAAAAAGGAAGCGCTATTTCGCACTTCCTTCCTTCTTTCATTGACTTACAAATCATCAAAACCATTCAAATCACTTGTTTTCACGTACTGACGGCTCGTTTGCTCGAAGAAGTCTGTTTTCGTGTCGTCGAAATTATCAACGTATGCGCGGATCCACTTCATCGGGTTGTCGGTGAACTCTGGATAAATCTCACTCAAGCCTAGCATGCGCAACATTTTATTTGCGCGGTATTTAATATAGCCTTCCATTTCATCTAAGTCGAGACCATCGATATCGCCTAGGACATAGCGGCTCCAGATGATTTCTTGCTCTACGGAGTGGCGGAACTGGTCATAGATCCATTCCGTGAATGCGTCGGTGTTGTATTCCGGGTTCTCTGCCAAGGCTGCGCGGAAAATGTCGCTGATCGCTTTGCCGTGTTGAAGTTCATCGCGGTTAATATAGGAAATCATAGTAGACGTTCCGACCATCTTTTGGTGGCGTGCCAAGTTGTAGAAAAATGCAAAACCGCTATAGAAGAACAGTCCTTCCAGTAGCGTCGTATACACCATCGCCTTCAGCACCGTTTCAATCGTCGGATTCTCTGCGAACTCGTTGTACACGTCAACAATTCGCTCGTTACGCTTCATTAAAACATCGTCGGTGCGCCCCATTTCAAATGATTCCATCTGTTTATCAAGATTCGTAACAGATGACAACACGTAGGCGTAGCTATGATTGTGTTCACTTTCCTGATCGGCAATTGTCGCCATAATCGACTTGACGGAAGGATCGGTTGTGAAGTCTGCAATCTTCATCGCAATGACGGTTTGCGGTCCGTCCAATGTTGCCAATAAGCCAATGATTTTCAAGAAAGCGACTTGTTCTTCCTTTGTAAGACGTGAAAACTGCTTGACGTCCTGTGTCATGTCCACTTCATTTGCCGTCCAGAAAAGGGAACGGATGCGCTGACGCAATGTGTAGAAATGGGGGTGCGCGATGTCGTTCCAATTAAGGATTCCGCTTGCTTCCCCGCCGAAAATAGCAGTCGCTTTATTCGGATTTGCCGGATTCAATACTTTTACTCTTGTAAGTGTCGCCAATGGTCGAGCACTCCTTTCGTCCAATTCGTTACGATTTGCTCTTGTTTGCCGCGTGGGCTTTGTTCGACTTTCAGCGGTTCAAACGGTGAATCATAGAAGCGTGCCAATTTTTCGGCCGCTTTACAAAATAATTCATCGCCGCCGAATTGCGTGTCTCCTGTACCGAAAACATAGACCGTTTCAGGTTTATACCCGATATCCGCCACGAAATCTTTCACTTCGTCAGGTGTGGCTCCTTTTTCCCATGTAAAGGAACCAATGCAAAACGCGTCATATTCATGTACATCGGGTAAGGCGCCTATGCCAATACGATGCGTATCGACAGCGACCCCTTCCCGGCTTAAATTTTCAGCAATCAACTCCGCTACTTCTTCGGTGTTGCCGCTCCACGAAGCGTAGGCGATTAAGAATGACACCACTCGCACTCCTCGATCTCAGAAGCTGTGGAACGCATATAGTACGTCGTTTTCATACCCGATTTCCATACTTGCATATGCAAATCTAGCAAGACCGATGCACGGATGGAGTTCGGCACGTATATATTGAATGAAATCGACTGGTCGATATGGTGCTGGCGCGCGGCATTTTGTTTAATCGACCAGCGTTGATCGACGATGTATGCAGAACGGCGGTACACATCATACGTATTATGATCCAAATCCGGCGCAATGACCGGCAGTTTATAATCTTTTTTCTCTTCATGGTAGAACGGCTTGAATACCGGATCGATCGAAGCTGTCGAACCTGCGATGACAGACGTCGAACTATTCGGAGCGACCGCCAGTAAATACCCGTTGCGCATCCCGTTAATCGCTACGTCCATACGCAATTCACGCCATCTGTTTGAATCGTATTCACGCTGTTCAAAGTACTCGCCTGTTTGCCAATCCGACCCGTCAAATAGCGGGTAGGCACCTTTTTCCTTCGATAATTCCATGGAAGCTTTAATCGTTAAGTACGCGATGTTTTCATACAATTCATCCGCGAAGTCGACCGCTTCCTGAGACTCCCATTGAATATTTTTCAAAGCGAGCAAGTGATGCCAGCCAAATGTTCCGAGGCCAATTCCCCGGTAGCGTGCATTCGTGCGCTGCGCTTGTACAACCGGAATTTTATTCTGATCAATGACGTTGTCCAACATACGCACTTGAATGGCAATCAAACGATCCAGCACATCCGCGGTTACCGCCCGTCCTAAGTTGATCGAAGACAAATTACAGACTACAAAATCACCAGGCTTCGTACGCGTCACGACCAAATCATCTTCCAATGAAACCGATTCGAATGTAGTCGCTGACTGATTTTGCGTAATTTCTGTACATAGATTACTGGAATAAATAATCCCTTCATGCTTATTCGGGTTCGTGCGATTCACTTCGTCCCGATAGAACATGAACGGCGTCCCCGTCTCCAACTGGCTACGCAACACACGCTTCATAATCTCGATCGCAGAAACCGTCTCTCTCGAAAGTTCAGGATTGCGGACACATTCTTCGTACTTCTCACGGAACGATCCTTGTCCTTTTTTCTCATCATAAAAATCTTCCAATGAATAGCCCATCTTCGTACGGACTTCATGTGGATCGAATAAATGCCAGTCTTCACGCGCTTCGACTTTCTCCATGAATAGGTCCGGTAAGCAGACGCCCGTGAAAATATCATGCGCACGTAATCGATCGTCCCCGTTATTTAACTTCAAATCGAGGAATGTGAAAATGTCCTTATGCCAAACGTCCAAGTACACCGCTACAGCCCCTTGTCGCTGACCGAGCTGATCGACACTGACCGCTGTATTGTTTAATTGTTTAATCCAAGGCAAAACTCCGCTAGACGCTCCTTCAAAACCACGGATGGACGAACCGCGGGAACGGACTTTCCCCATATACACACCGATACCGCCGCCGAATTTCGACAAGTTCGCAATATCTGTGTTGCTGTTGTAAATCCCCTGCAATGAATCATCAACCGTATCGATGAAGCAGCTGGATAGTTGTCCATGCATTTTCCCAGCATTCGATAACGTCGGTGTCGCTACGGTCATGTAGAGGTTGCTCATCGCCCAATACGCTTCCCCAATTTTGTGGATGCGATCTTCCGTTTCATCTTGCATCAGCGTCATCGCAATGATCAGCCAACGCTCCTGCGGCAGTTCTACCGGCTGTTTCGAGAAATTCACCGTCACGTAGCGATCCACTAATGTCTTCAACCCGATATACGTAAACAATAAGTCGCGGGTAGGATCGATTAACTGACCGATCTCTCTTAATTCCGCTTCGCTATATTTCTCCATCAACACAGGTGTATACAACCCCTGTTCCACCAACCGTTCTACATTTTTCGCAAAATCGGTATACATATCCGCTCCACGCAATGCTTTCTGCTTCGCATAGACGTCAAATAAATAAATACGTGCAGCCACAAACGTCCAATACGCATTCGCTTCATCAATTCTGCTCAACGAATCTAGCACCATCGCATTCGTCCACTCAGTCGCCGTGCTATTCGGATGACGGCTTATATAACGCTCGCTCGCTTCCACTAACGGTTCGATTTTCTGCTTTCCGAACTCCTCTTGCAGATTTTCCATTACTAATTCCAATCCTGCTGTTTCGTGTATAATCGCCATTTGCATCCGCTCCCTTTAAAAAGTATGTAAAAAAAGACTCCAGATCGCTTCAGGAGTCGTCATAAATTAATGGATAAAAATGGAAGTTGTTCAGCAGATAGAAATCCTCTGCTTGCGGCTTCCACTCTCCAATCCCCGAAGAATGTATGCTTGAATGAATGGCAGGTCTCCTGGCTGGCATATCACCCTCCCATCTCTCCTTCCCGCGCTAAGCAGTGGTTATCAAGATAGTCGTCTATGCCATCAGTTGCGGGGACAGCTCCGTTTTTAGCGGATTCCCTTTTAAACCGTGATCGGTACCGATTCATCAAAATACTATATATAGTGTGTTATGTTCATGTACTACCCTAACATGTTGTGGTAGTTGTTGTAAAGCAGAAAAAAACCATCGTAGCCAGAATCATTCTTCTGGACTACGATGCGATAATTTTTCCAGTCGTACGGTTAAGTATAGCAAACTTTTTGGACGTTGACTAAAAGATCGTATGTGAACTTTTTTAAACGTCCGTCCGAGATGCACACTTTTTTATTATTGAATACGATGTTCAGGTTGACTCGGTGTATCTTCCCAACATTCCGCACCTTTTAGTCCTGGTATACTGGACGCTTTAAAGACAGGATTTTTCCCAGCCCGTCGTTGGACAGTGAAATCGTCCAATACTTTAAACGCCACTTTCCCAAGAACCAAGATGACTACTAAGTTCAGAATCGCCATAAGTCCCATAAATAAATCAGCCATATCCCACACGACTTGTACTTTTGCTACAGCCCCGAAAAATACCATAGCCAGCACGAGAAGCTGATAGACTAACTTCCATCCTTTATTTGCATTGATAAATTCAATATTCGTTTCACCATAATAATAGTTTCCGATTATCGAACTAAAGGCGAAGAACATAATCGCCACTGCGATGAAATACGGTGCCCATGCCCCTACGTGAACCGCCATCGAGGCTTGCGTCAGCAAAATACCATTCGACTCGCCCGTCTCATACAATCCGCCGAGTAAAATGATGAACGCTGTCGCAGAACAAATGATGATCGTATCGAAAAACACACCTAAACTTTGCACGAGCCCTTGTTTGGCTGGATGCGAGACGTTTGCCGTCGCTGCTGCGTTCGGCACACTACCCATACCAGCTTCATTGGAGAAAAGACCTCGACGAACCCCTTGCATGATCGCCATTCCGATTCCTCCGCCAACGATTTCCTTGATACCGAATGCATGTTCAAAAATCAGCATGATCATTGCCGGTACTTGCGTAATATTCGTCACGACGATAAATAATGCCACAATAATATAAAATGTTGCCATCACAGGTACGATCGTCTGCGTCACTTTGACAATCCGCTTGACGCCACCAAACACAATAATAGCTGTCAAGACGATTAAACCGATACCAATCGTCCAGTGAGGAATTCCAAAAACATCCGAGAACGACTGACTGATCGTATTCGATTGCACCGCGTTAAAAATAAATCCGAAACACATCGTCAATAAAATCGCGAAGGCAATCCCTAACTTCCGTTGCCCGAGCGCTTTTTGCATATAATACGCCGGTCCTCCACGGAATGTATCTCCATCCTTCACTTTATACACTTGTGCAAGCGTACTCTCAATGAACGCCGTCGCCATGCCGATCACCGCAATGATCCACATCCAAAATACCGCGCCCGGTCCACCAATTCCAATCGCAAGAGCTACTCCTGCCACGTTGCCCGTACCGACACGTGATGCCGCACTGATCGTAAATGCCTGGAACGGAGACACACCATCGTTATTATCTTTTTTCTCCACAATCAAACGGAACATTTCACCAAATAAACGCACTTGTACAAACTTCGTACGAATCGTAAAATAAACACCTGCAACCAATAATAGTCCAATTAAAATATATGTCCAAATGAAATTATTCGCCGGACCTACCAGCCAATCTAAAGCACTTTGAATCATATGACCACCTCCTTAGTTTTTACCTACCCTACTCGCAGCTTACATATGCCTATCCGAGAAAATTTCCTCTGTCTTTTGCCTCAAAATTTCTGAAGCATTCACCATCAATTCAGCTACCGGGCGACCATCATTCAACTCATCCAGTCCCGTAAACCATTCACCTAGTGGATCGAGCGCTTCTTTTTCAACAGAACCCGAAATGACGTACACCGGCACTTTATAGTCTTTTGCCAGCTTCGCTACGCCGAGCAACGCCTTACCGTTAAGCGTCTGCCGATCGGTCTTCCCTTCCCCTGTGACGATAAAATCGACGGATGAAAGATGCTTTGCAAAACCTATAGCTTCTAGCACCACCTCAATCCCACTTGCTACTTCAGCGTCGCAGTAGGCAACCAACGCCCCTGCACTGCCACCTGCTGCACCAGCACCACGAAGATCATGCAAACGCTTACCTTTTAGCCGCTCAGTTACATCCGCAAAGTGTCGCATACCAGCATCCAAAGGCTCAATCATAGCCTGCTTCACCCCTTTTTGCGGACCAAAAATAGATGTTGCACCGGTTTTTCCTACTAACGGATTTTCAACATCTGAAGCTACTACTATTTGTGTACTATGCAAGCGCTCATCTAACTCCGTGTCATCGATTGAAGCGATCAATGACAGCGCCCCGCCATTCATTTTCAACAATCTGCCCGCCGCGTCAAAAAAACGCACCCCGAGCGCCTCAAGCATTCCGGTGCCCCCATCATTCGTCGCACTGCCACCGAGCCCGATGATCAATTTGCGATAACCTTCATCCAGCGCAAAACGTATCAACTCGCCCGTGCCATACGTCGAAGCTTTCAACGGATCCAACTCTTCTTCCGCCAGCAACGTAATACCCGATGCTTGCGCCAGCTCCACTACAGCCGTCTTTCCATCGCCAAGCACACCAAGCTTCGCTGGGATCAAACGTCCGAGCGGATCTTGCACGATCGTTTCTTTATACCGTCCATTCGTTGCAGAAACCAAGGCCTCCAGCGTCCCTTCGCCACCGTCTGCGATAGGCAAGCAGATGATAGTAGCATCCGAAAAGACATGTTCTATACCTCGTTTCATCGCGTGGGCCGCTTCTTTCGCTGTCAAACTCCCCTTAAATGCATCCGGCGCAATGATCACTTTCATGGCTTCCCACTCCCTTTGTTCGTAGTGTAGCAGAAAGGGTCTTTACAGTCATCTACTATGCGGAAAAGACCGCAAGACCGTTTGATCACTCTTTATATGTGATGAAAACTATTGGACTTGTCAGGTACTTTATGTTCGTTTAGTAGATGGAGCAAGGCTGACTTAGAATGTCATGCGGCTTGCGCTTCCAGACGATACGCTTTCCGGAGGGGACGCGTCCGGTTTCTCTCGGGAGAATCCTCACACGTACATCATTTTTCTGCACCAAGAAAGAAGAGTCACGTACCCCACTCCAACTTCTAAACGAACACCATCCTCCTCAATCATCCCAACTCTCCGACATGATTTTCCCCGAAATCGCATGGATTTGGTACACGACTTCATCCAATTCCGCATCCGTATCGAGATCCAACTCTACCAAATAATAGCCTCCCTGTTGCGTCGGGACAAAATCCACATCATCCACTTCAACCGGCACTTTCGCATGAAGGCGTCCGAGCGCAATCGCAATCGCTTGTTGCTCCGTCAAAACGACCGACTGTTTCTTTTCCTGGGGTTGTGGCTTTGGTTTTTCAATAGGTGCAGGAACCGGTTGTGGTCTCGGCTTCTCTATGGGCTTTTCAGAAACCGGTTGGGATGCAGGCTTTTCTATAACAGGTAGCTTTTCATTCGGAGTAACTGGTTCCTCCACCGGCTCGTTGGCAGGCTTTTCTATCGGCTTCTCGGGTTCAGACTTTACAACGACTGTCGGCTCTGCTTTCTTCAGCAATTCCAGCGTTTTCACCTTTCCCGTCTTGCGATCCACCGTCGCGCTATACAACGCACCATTTCGCAAAATTTCCGCTTGATACTCTACGTCCGCATCGGTCAGCTGCTCCACACTGCCCTGATACATCGACTCTAAGCGCATTTTCACTTCTTCTATAGGCACTGTCTCCTCTTGCGTCATTTGTTTGATATACCAATTGCCGCCCGCCACAACGACTATCGCTATGATAACAGTCAACACTAAAGGCTTTTTCAACCAACCCATCACACTCACCTCTTTCTATGAATATATCACCCTATCATTAGAGTTCCATGAGAATCATCGAGGCAGTATAATACGCATCGTCGTTCCTTGTCCACGCCCACTTTCCACTTGCAATTGTGCGCGTATGCCGTCCGCTACATCTTTGGCAATCGACAAGCCCAGCCCCGTGCCTCCTGTTTTACGCGCACGGTCTTCCTGTACACGATAAAAGCGGTCGAATAAATGCGGCAAATGCTTCTCATCAATTCCTTCACCCGCATCTTCCACTTCGATCACAATTGCACGCTCCTCCAGCATGGCGCGTACAATAATTTCCCCCTCACTGTACTTCCTCGCATTATCCAATAAAATGAACAGCAATTGTTTCAATCGTTTTTCATCCGTGGAAGCCGGCAGCCGCCCTTCCCACACAAACTGAATGTCTCGTCCAGACGACACGCGCAACGGCTCGATCACTTCATCGATCAGCTGATTAATATCCACTTGCGAAAAAGTAAATGCTAGCGGATCCTTAGTCTTCGCTAACTGCAGCATTTGCTCGATCAACTCTTTCATCCGGCCCGTTTCATTCAAAATGGCGGTCACTGCTTCGTCCGCCACTTGCCGATTATCAAAACCGCGGCGCTTCAGTAACCGCGCATAGCCTTCCATGATCGTCAGCGGTGTCTTCAATTCATGAGAAGCATTCGACACGAACATTTCCTGCTTATGATAATTTTGCTCCAACTGCTCCATCATTTCATTGAACGTCTGGCTCATTTCCGCCAACTCGTCCTTTCCCTCAGAAGCTACCAACTTTTCATACTTCCCTGACCTCCGACTGGCACGCATCGTCGCAATCAACTTCTTAATCGGCTGAATCAACACTTTCCCGAGCGTCATACTCGACAACGTAATCGGAACCATCGCAAGCACCGTCACACCGAATAAGATGAACTTCAGCAAACGTAAACTACGACTCGAATCCCGCAGCAACTGCACTATTTCCACATAGGCAATATCGCCGTCTGTATAAATAATCGGCACACGCGTCATCATCACCGCTGCCCCTTGCACCATGCCAATCGTATAATCAGCACCCTCGTCAAACGTCGGTGTATAGCTTTTCAACTCATTCGTAGACTGTGTAGTTTTGAGAATCTGCCCGTCCTGATCCACTATTCGCAGCAAGCTCTCAGGATTAATGTAAGTCCGCAATACATCCCCGACCTCATCCTCATCCTGTACGCGGCTCAACCCTTCCGTCAATTCCTTCGACCGATGGATCAACTGCTGATATTCCGTCGTAAACGCCAACTGCTTAAAAATGAAATAAATTCCTATATTACTTAGCGTCAAAATACAGAGCATCAGCACCGTCGAAAACAGATGAATTTTCGTCTTAAGCTTCATGCACCGGCTCCTTCAGCACATAGCCGACACCGCGCACCGTCTGAATAAGCGGTACTTCCCCTACATCTATTTTCTTGCGCACGTACCGAATATACACATCGACAACATTCGTATCGCCGTAGTAATCATATCCCCACACCGCATCTAGCAACTGCTCTCGCGTTAACACTTGATTCGGATGCTTCAATAAATGTTGCAACAAATCAAATTCCCGCGGCGTCAATTCTATCGGATGACCGCCACGCGTCACATCCCGCGACAACTGGTGTAGCGACAAATCTGCAAACTCCAGCAAATCGGGATCTCCCTGCGTTGACTTATCATGCCCCGCCACACGCAACGCCGTACGAATCCGCGCCAATAATTCCTCAATCTCAAACGGTTTCGTAATATAATCATTCGCCCCGAGATCCAGCCCTTTGACCTTATCCTCCACATCATTTTTCGCTGTCAGCAACAACACCGGCGTATCAGAATCATGCGATCGAATCCGCCGCAACACATCCAAACCATTCAGCCCGGGCAACATCAAATCCAACAACACCAAATCCCACGACTGCTCCCGAAACAAAATTAACCCATCCGTCCCCGTATGCGCAATTCCCGTCTCATACTTCTCAAACTCCAACTCCAGTTGCAACACACGCGCAATACTTTCTTCATCTTCCACAATCAATATTCGCTCCACCATCACACTCACCCGTCCATATTCTAGTTTTACCCATTATTTTAACAGATTCCACTAGCCCCGCCCTGCCTAGTCTACGCAACGTATTGAAATTGGTTCCTTTTGCTTATGTTTTTCGGATGTGGTGTGGATTCGATGAGCGGTCGCGTGGGTTCTATGAGCGCTTCAACGTACTCTATGAGCGGTCGCGCGCACTCTATGAGCGCTTCGACGCACTCTATGAGCGGACGCGCGCATTCTATGAGCGGAGAGACATCCACGCCGCGCATCCCAAATAAAAAAAGACTCCCCTGCAACAGGAAGTCTTCATATCTCACAATATATACTTATCAATCTTCAAGACCAACTCGGCAATCTCAGGCTTACTCACTTGATCATCTGCACCGACGCTGATCCCTTTATGCTTCAAATCATCGGTAATCAATGAAGAGAAAATGATAATCGGCAGACCCGCAAGTTTTGGATTTTCACGGATACGTCTCGTGAAATGATGTCCATCCATCTGCGGCATTTCAATATCCGTAATGACTAGCTGGACTTCTTTCTTAATATCCACATCGGCGGCTACCAAGCTCTCCAAATAATCGAAAGCATCTTGACCATTTTCATAGAAATCCAAATTCATATAACCTGCTTCATTCAATGTATCGTGAAGCAATTTACGCAGCAGCGGGGAATCTTCTGCGATCAAAATACGCTTATCTGAACGTTCCCGCTTTCCTAATTTCTTCACTTGCTCAACATTAATACCTGCGTCTGGATTAATATCCAAAATGATTTTCTCGAAATCCAACAGCAACAGCATTTCCCCATCGAGTTTAATGACCCCGATCACTTGTGAATTTTCCGCCGCATAAATGCCTGATGGTTTCTCGATTTGATTCCAGGAAATTCGATGGATCTGTGTCACATTGTGCACTTGGAATACGACTGTCTGTTTGTTGAACGACGCTACGATGTACTTTTCCTCAGAAGGAGTGGCGGACGGTGCCATTCCTAAGATTTTCTCCATGCTCACGACCGGCAACACTTCACCGCGCAACTGAATAATCCCCTCCACCGCAAAATGCGCATGCGGAATAGGAGTGATCGCCAATGGCATAATAATTTCTTTTACTTTAATCACGTTGATGCCATAGCGGTTGCCACCCATTTCGAATCCGACAATCTCCAACTCGTTCGTACCGCTTTCCAATAAAATCCCCGAATCATTCGCCAACTTCTTCCACCCTCTCAGACACTATGATCGATTCATACACCTATCGTTCCATTCATTTATAGGACTACTATACCATAGAATCTATCTAGCAATCTATGGCAAATCACTGAATTCTGCACAACTGTCGTCTACTGCTGAACTACTTTCGCTTGCTTCCACTCGGCTAACCAATCCACTAACTGATCCGCCGCCATCGGTCTCGCGTAGTAATATCCTTGAAAAATCAAGTCCGGCTGTAAGTTCAATAAGAAATCCACCTGACTTTTCTTCTCGACCCCTTCGACGACCATCCGTAAATCCATAGATTGACCGATCATTAAAATAGCGTGCAACACCGCACATTCTTTCAATGAAGCTGGCACAATATCCGCGAATGATTTATCGATTTTAAGAGTAGTAATAGGTAGTTGCTGTAAATAGGATAATGACGAAACCCCCGTACCGAAATCATCCAGCGCCACTGAAAAACCATATCGCTTAAAACGCTTCATCGCAGCAATTGCTTGTCCGATAGATTTCGCCGTACTCGTTTCCGTGATCTCCAATTCAATCCGGTTCGGTTCGATGCAATGTGTCTGCGTTTCTTTCCACAACGTATCCAATAATTGCGGATTGGCCACATAGTCGCCCGGAATATTGATCGCTACTTGCGGAACGAAAATTTTCCTACCATCCCACGCATGGATCTGTTCGCATACTTCCCGAATAATCCAGTCTGTCACCTCTCCCATGCGTCCGTCGCGCTCCAAAATAGGAACAAAAACAGCAGGAGAAATGACACCCAGTTCAGGATGCTTCCAACGCAATAATGCCTCTACACTATCAAACGCCTCGGTCTTTCCTACAATTTTCGGTTGATACACCAAATACAATTGATTGTCGTCTAGCGCTTTCGTTATATCTCGCAACACGTCCTGCTCGTAAGAAACCCCGTGTACAGCGGGATTGAACGTCCGCAAGCCCCATTCACGCGCTTCGGTCGCACGTTCCACCACACGCATCGCATCTTTATACAAATGCTTGACCGTTTTCTCCGCATCAGCGTTCGCCAATCCGCACGTATAGCGCATTTCTTTCCGCTTAATCAATAGTAACCGGTCAAGTTGAGTTTGAATCACGATCAAACTTTTATAGAAATCCACCGTTCGGCCTGTTTGGTCCACATAAAATAAAAAACGATTGCCGCTCACTCGATACAATTGTGCATATTGCGGCTTCCATTTCGTGAAAACGGCTGCCACATCCTGTAAAAAAGCATCCCCGACTTGGTAGCCGTATAACTGATTGATGCGTGGCAAATCAGGAAAATTCCAAATCGCGATATCCCCAATCGCCTGTTCATCGCCCAATTTCCTCTCCCATTTTCGGCGGTTCGGCAATTTCGTCAACACATCAAAGTTTTGGATCCAATAGTCCACGTAGCCATCGATATATGTCGTCAATAACATACCGACCAATAAAATCCCTACGCCGATTCCGATGAACGTATTCATGACACCCATATGACTCACCGTATGATCAGCGAATGATTGATCACTACCTGTATAAAATTTTGTGCCAATCAATCCCAAATAATGCATCATCACAGTCCCAATCGTTAAAAATATAGGCGCCATTAACTTTCTCACCATCGGACGATTCGAACTACTGATAAATCGGAGCATCAAATAGACAAAGAGTCCACCGACAATATTTCCTGCTAGCAATAACTGCCAATCATAGAAGATCACTGCCTCTACAATCATTGCTTGCATCCCGATGAAATGCATCGCCGTCATACCTTCCGCAAGAATGACTGCAGCTAACGTATATCGCCAGCAAGACTTCATTGGCCCATCGACTAAATAGAAAGCGAGTAAAGCAGAAAAGAACGCCGGAATGAATGATAGAATGCCAATCGCGTAGTTAACGCCCATTTCCAATGGAAGAGAGACCGCGTTCATCCACACAAAATGCATCGCCCACATCCCGAACGCCAATGATAAAGAAGTTAACACGAGCCAAACCTCGCGCCTAAAAAAACTCGGTTTCTGCATCCGTTCATACAGAGCCATCGTAGTATAGCTTGCGAACGCCATAACGAGTAAGCCGACCAACAGCAAATTCGTAGAGATCGTGCCTAGTAATTCGTTATATAGTTCTGTATCTGGTGGAGTAAACATACGGTCTCACCTCCCAACTCTCAAAAAATACAGGAAAAATTATACTTTATAGTAATTCTAAGTACTTATAAGATAGACGAAATAGATACTATTTGTTACTATTCATTATTTACTATTTTAGTAGGGTAGTCAATAAATTGCAGGAATTTTTGTAAAATACAGCAGTTTTCACATAATAATTTAACATTTTTCTATTATATTTTAATAATCCTCCTATCATACGGACGAACTACACAAATAAATCTCCCGACTGACTCACAGCCGAGAGATTCTTTTTCACTTCACACATACTCTATTGGTCATGTAGCCACACATTGAATCGTCGTCGCTTCATGAATAATGCATTCCTTAAATCGTCTAGAGATCAACCGCAACATATTTTGATTCGTATTATGGACAAAAAAAGTGACATAGCACCCATTAGCAAACACTCTTTTGGCAAGTTCCGCATACAGCAACACCCCGCCCAACCGCGTAGCAGCCGACTTTTTCACGTAAATGCTAGGAATGAGCAACATATTGGCAGCGATTCGTTCACACACAAACCAGCCCGCCAGTTCCCCTGATGCATACAGTGCGAAACTAGTATCTGAATCGATTCGCGTGACATCCTGTATACGGACAGCGTGAGGGATCTGCCCTAATTTCCCATTCGACACTTGTTGCTCAAGATCCTTCACGACTTGCTCCGACCAAGGGACAATGTCTAAATGTGCCGGCTTCTCCAACCGCCATATCCAATCCCCGTTCTGTATGTTCTTCAAATCCATCACAAATTTATGAACCATTTGCGAATTGCGAAACCCCCGACTAGTAAACAGCGAACTGACCGCCTCCACTTCCCGACTCACCGTCACTACTGCATCGGTAACAGTCCACCCATCCTGCCACAGCGAACGTTCCGCAGCGCGCAGTAAATATTCCACCGCCTCGACATAGTCTGTTGCCGTCCGAATGAGGAAATGGACAATCTTCGCGGTCTTCGCCTCCCTATCTAGTTTCGCCAGCAGTTCGCCTACAGGAGCCGTCCCTTCCAGTAACCCGATCCCCCATACCGTCGCATCCGCTGACTGCAACGGCTTCAAAAACGCTGGGACGAGAAGCTGTTGGAACGACAAATAATTATCACGATTCATTTCAATCGTCTTCCACATGTCCTCACCTCTTGTAAACAGGCAATCCGAGAAACATCTCAGATTGCCGATACGTTGTTATGCAGGGTCGTATGAATCCGTTGCGGGGTTGTAAAGTAGAGCATCAGGGTTGTCGGTTTGATAAGAATTGTTTGAAGTGTATTTCATATCTTCCACAGTTACTACTTTAACCGACTGAGAGACAACGACATCTACACCATCCGTCACTTCAATGAAATAGTAATAAACAGGAGGGGGGGTTCCAGTAAAGAGTACATCGAGATACTCTCCTGTGCCACTTGCTATTCCTTGGGCCATGATATATGCCTCGTCAATATTATTTACTAAACTACGCTTTATCGTATACGTCAACGAACCGGTGGACGGACTGTCTTGCCAGGTGATTTTATTTGTCACTCCATAATCTGTCCCGTTATGGTCATAGCTACTCCCCTGCACATTTGTTGCTGGTTGTAAACCTAACACTTGGCTATTCCCGACTTATACCTTTCGGCTTTCGTTTCGGGCCTACACCATACAGGCGACTTTCATCGCATACGGCGTGCCGTCAGCGGTACATCCTGAAAACTTATTTCCCCTACTGCCAGTATATAACAGAAAATAGCTTTTGAATACTGTTAAGTAACATTTATTGAAAGAACATTCTGTTATCTTACTAGTTGTTGATATACTATGGTAGAATATAGGAAATCAAACTACCAAGGAGGGGTTCTATGCCCATCTACAATAAACTCGTCCGCAATCTCATTCCCGCAATTATTGAAAAGGACGGAAAGACGTGCGTCACAAAAACATTGGACGCATCTGACTATTCTATAGAAGTAACGAAAAAAATGCGTGAAGAACTGGCGGAGTATGAACGTGCCGAAACTACGCAAGATTCATTGGAAGAATTGGCGGATTTGCTTGAACTCATTCACGCAGCAGCTACTATCCACGGCGCGTCAATCGAAGAACTCGAAACTATCCGTGCCAGTAAAGCAACGATTCGTGGCGGATTTGATAAACGGATCTTCTTAGTGGAAGTACATGATGACTAAACTACGATTACTGACGCGTCATTTGATAAAAGATTTGACAACACTCACTGCAGAAGCCGATACAATTTACTGGCTAACTGCCTTTTTGATGAAAACAGGAGTCAATGAAGTATTACCCGCACTGCGTGAAGCTGCTACCCGTGGTGCTGAGATCAAAATCCTGGCAGGTGACTATTTATCCATTACACAACCAGACGCCTTACAACTGCTCATTGACGAGTTGCCTACTGCTGAAATCCATCTAGTCGAAAGTGGCGGCACTTCTTTCCACCCGAAAGCGTATTTGTTCAAATCAGCAGATCAGTCCACGGTCATCATCGGTTCATCCAATTTATCGAAATCCGCACTAACGAACGGGGTCGAATGGAATCTCTACGCACCATCCACCGTAGACGCAGAACTTTTCGAAACGGCTGCGGATGAATTCATGAAGATGTTTCTATCACCGAATACCGTCAAACTCAACAAAGAACAGATCGAACGCTACCGCGAACGGTTTGATGAAACGAATAAAGCACTGCCATTCAGCGCCACACTCGATCCACAAACAGAAATCGAAATGACCTTTGGCGCAACAGCACAACAACAAATTGCCGAGCCAAGCGATACATACTTGTCGAGCAAACTCACTCCACGTCCCGCACAGCAGCTCGCACTCGATGCCTTGCACGAAACGGTGGAAAGCGGCTATGAAAAGGCTTTGACCGTCCTTGCGACAGGACTCGGCAAAACTTATCTAGCAGCGTTCTTTGCTAAATCCTACTCGCGTGTACTGTTCATCGCGCACAGGGAAGAACTGCTCATACAAGCACAGCACTCATTTACACGAGTTTTCCCCGACCGTACAAGTGGAATTTACAACGGTCGGGAAAAACAGCACGACACGGATATCGTCTTTGCCTCGATGCAGACACTAGCGCGGCACTATCACTTGACACAATTTGCACCTGACGCATTCGACCTGATCATAGTAGACGAATTCCATCATGCCGCAGCGACTACATACGAGCGCGTACTCGATTATTTCCAGCCATCATTTCTACTCGGACTCACCGCTACACCCGACCGTCTCGACAACAAAGACGTCTACAGCTTATGTGACGGCAACGTAGCCATCTCCATCCACTTTTTAGATGCGATCCGACGAAACTGGCTGTCCCCTTTCATCTATTACGGCGTATGGGACGACACTGACTACAGCCAATTAAAGTGGCGCAACAATCGCTACGATGAAGAGGAACTATTGCGCCTGCAACTGCGCGAAAGCTATGCCGACGCTGTGCTGAATGCATGGATCAAACAGAAACAGACCCGCACGATCGGCTTCTGCTCTTCTATCCGGCAAGCGATTTATTTGCACGAACATTTCACACAAGCAGGCTTCCGTTCACTCGCCCTGCATAGCAACATAGACCGCCATACACGCACAAGCGCACGTACACTGCTCGAAAACGGCGAACTCGATATAATCTTCACCGTCGATCTATTCAACGAAGGTGTTGATATTCCATCAGTTGATACATTACTTTTCGTAAGACCGACCGAATCCCTCACCGTCTTCACTCAACAAATCGGACGCGGGTTACGAATCGCAGACGGAAAATCCCATTGTGTTATTATTGACCTGATCGGAAATTACCGCAATGCACGTAAGAAATTTCAAGTGTTCCACGAAGATAGCGACTTACCTGCAAAAATCACCAACGATACATTCACCGAGCCGCACTATTTCGATTTTCATTTTGACACGGCTGTTATTAACTTGTTGGAAGTCATGAAACAAAACGAACCGATCCAACAACGTCTCCTCTATGCTTACTTTGATCTAAAAACAGAACTCGGAAGACGCCCGAGCTATTTAGAATTTCATCTGAAAGCGAATGAAGATGCCGAAGAGATCAAGAAGAAGTTCAAAACATACGCCCTTTTCCTGCAAGCTGCTGGCGAGTTGAACGAAGCGGAGCAGGAAGTCCTGACTCTATATAAAGACTGGCTCATCGAAGTATCTCGTACCTCTATGACAAAAAGTTATAAAATGGTCGTCTTGCACTATATGCTGACGAAAGGTCCAAGTGCGTGGTATGAGCCTGTAACAGCGGAAGAAGTCGCCCCTTTCTTTCATCGCTATTTGATGGAAAAGCGGTATCGGAGAGAGGCTGATTTCTCAGACAAGCAAGGAAAGTCGTTGTATGTGTATGAGGAAGGGAGAGTTTCACGCCTCATTGCGAACATGCCGATGAGGAAGTGGAGTGATGCTTCTAAAGGGCTGATTACGTTTGAGGATGGATGGTTTGCTCCGCAGTTGGTTGTGGCGGAGGAGCATGAAGGGGTGTTGTTTGAGTGGGTGAAGGAGATTTGTGAGTATCGGTTGTGGCGGTATTTTGGGAGGAAGTGAGGTGGTTTGTGGGGTTTTATAAGAATTTGTGTTTTTTACGAGTGGGTAATTATTTTTCTGTGTTATAAGGGAGTTTGTTAAAGTACTCTTTTACGAACGATTTAAAAAGGATTCAAAAACAGCGGAAAGAATGTCCATAAACGTATTAAAACACTTTACGAACGTTCATTAATTTGCATACACTTTTACGAAATGTTTTTAGGTATAATAAGAGAAAAGAATCTTTTTCGAGGTGAATTATGGAACAACGCAAATTTGGTTACATACGCGTCAGCAGCAAAGATCAAAAAGAAGATCGGCAATTGGAAGCTATGAAAAGATTGGGTATTAATGAACGCGATATTTATTTGGATAAGCAAAGCGGAAAAAACTTTGAACGTGTAAACTATCAATTGCTTAAAATGATTATCCGAAAAGGCGACATTTTGTATATCCATTCGCTGGATCGATTTGGTCGAAACAAAGAAGGAATCCTACAGGAATGGAATGACCTTACGAAAAATATTGAAGCAGATATTGTGGTGTTAGATATGCCATTACTCGATACGACACGATACAAAGATAATATGGGGACATTTATTGCAGATTTGGTTCTGCAGATTCTTTCATGGATGGCTGAAGAGGAACGAGAACGCATCCGGAAACGGCAGCGTGAAGGAATCGATTTGGCCTTAAAAAAAGGTGTTCGATTTGGCAGACCAACAGTTCATGTTACAGAGGAATTCAAAGAAGTTTATAAAAGGTGGAAATCCGGAGAACTAACAGCAGTGAAAGCCATGCAGGAAGCCCAAGTAAAAAAGACCAGCTTTTACAAGTTGGTTAAAGTACTCGAGAAAGAGATAGCAAAAACTTTATAATAGCAGAAACTCAATAAAAAGAAGGTCTACCAAAGTCAGTGAGTGAATTTAATAGTCCTTCTTTTTCATTTATACTCTTGTTATTTTTTTGATTACAGCTGAAAATCTTTGACTATTCTATACCGATTATTCAGGTGTGTAACTTTTAATATACTCATTCTTTATTTTTTTTTCATTGCTTACAAAACAAACACTGTGTCTCGCTCTTGTAAAAGCAACGTAATATGGGGCTCTAGATTTTAAATGTGTCTGAAAATCCCCAGATTTTAAAAATTTATTTAATGGACCATTACATAATATCAAAACTCGATCAAACGTAAGGCCTTTCGACTTTCTAAAATTCAATGGAAGGCTATCACCTTCAAATTTTGTTTTTCTATCATATCGCAATACTTGCGGCTTATATTTTGATATATAACTTCCAATTTCTTGGCTAGTAATATGAAATACACCATCATGTCCTGTTGCTTCCTTATTTAAAGATTTTGTTTTAGGCATCTCTGGATAAAGTAAATCTGCTAAATCACAAATTTCTTGATTGCTTCTATAACAATCTGTTTTATATCTAATTATACAAAGTCCTTTATCCTCCCACTCTTTAAAAAGGTTAAAGATATGCTCACCTTTTTTGTTCTTATTTTTGGCTGAATTATTGGTAAATAGTACCGCTTGTCGGTTATCGCCTACCACTATAATTTTAATTTTCGACTTAAATAGTTCAAATAGAAAATCTAAGTCATACCCAGCTAAATCTTGCACTTCATCAATCATAATTACGTCATATAAACTCTCTAGTCTTTTAATAATCGCTCGATTAGAGAGTCTGTTAACTTCCATGATAAAGTCGCACATTTTATCCGTATAAATATATTTCCCAGATCTAAAATAATATCTTTCAGTATGACTCTTTCTTACATAATTCGTAGATCGGCCAGTGACAAACTCGATGTTTTCAATTCTATTCTTATCATATAAAAAATTTTGATAAGGCCTTACACCATCGCTTAATAAAAATGAAAACCAAGTCTGAATCTTTACGTTGGAAGGAGTACATCCTGAGTCCTCAAAAAACTTCCTTTTTATTTCCTCAGAATTTTCAATAGTAAATGTGGTAATTAAAATTCTTTTATTTAACATTTTATTTGACTTACAAATTAGTTCACTTGTTTTTCCAGACCCGGCAGCAGCAATTATTACTTCGTTATTATATTGCATTTTCTATATACTTCGGTATCTTCAGAATTTCATCACTATCAAATAATTGCATCGCACACTCGCTTTTCTTACTTGGACTTGTCATATATTTTATTAACGCTTCTTCAGTAGGGTAATCAACGTCTAAAATTTTATTCAAAAAATCCACGCCATTTACTTTAACGAGCTGTGGCTCTAATGTTCTATAATTTTCATCAATACCGTAATTAATACTGATACTAGGGTGGTTTAAGTATCTTTCACCATATTTTTTAATTATATTCTTTTCAATATCACCATCATTATCCGTAATGACAGAAACATTCTTTGACAATTTATCGGCAATCTCCAAATACCGCTTAAACGAAAGACCTCTTATCGTAATTACATCCACTCCATTTTCAATTGGAAGTCTTCCATATTTTTGTGAATATGCTTTTTGAACTATCAATTCATCGGATGGCCCTTCTACTAAAATAGCCTTTTCGCTTAAAATTAATCGAAGAGTATCATAACCAGGAAGCTTTTTGAAATAATTATAAGTATCTTTATCAAGGTCTTTTAAAGTCATTGTATTACCCTTGTTCAGAAAAATAACGTGATCTAAACCGAGTTTATTCAAAACATAAGTGCTGTGAGTAGTAATTAATAATTGCTTTCCTACGCATTTCTCAGAAATCTGCTTAACCAATTTGCTCATGTTAGTATATGATAAATGAGTCTCAGGCTCTTCTATTAAAATAACATGCACATCTCCTAAGTTAGTTTCTAAGGATAGTTTTAATTTGATGGAATTTTGTTCACCTTTTCCGATTAAATCAAAAGGTATATCATCTAGATAAGCTGTTAAATGGCTTTCCCAGCCACTCTTTTGAGAAACGTCTAATGATATACTTAAACCTTTATCTGATATCTCTCCCGTCTTACTCGATAAGCTAGTATTGATATTTTTGATAGTATCTATGCTAGAAAAACTTTCTTTTAAGTCTCTGTAGTTCACGTTCAATGCTACTTTTTGTTTTAAATCCAATGTATTCCCAATAATACTGGAAATATATCTTTCTGTTCCATTCCAAGCTTTCCCTTCAGTGGCATCTATAAGCACACATTTTACGGGATTACTTCGAGTCGTCAATGGAGAAAAAGCAAATGAATACCATTTAACAGTATAATACTCGATAGGAATATTATTAATATCATTCGGATTTTTAATGTACTCTTTGTATTCTTCCGTGAACTCTTCATCCAACTCTATTGACAAACTAATTCCCCAGGTATCTTCTTTTAATGAGTTATTTGTTCCTTTCAAACTTGCTACTGTTTCATTTTCTTGAAAGTATACCTCTATTAGAATTTTTGGAGGTTCAACTGTCTTTTCATCTCGAAGAAAATTAAGATATGTGTTAACAGTTTTTCTATTAAAAATAAAAGGGGATATTTCATTATGTATACTTCTTTTGTTCAAATATGCAGTAAGTGCTAAGTTTATGGCTTCCAGTATTGTAGATTTTCCTTGCTCGTTATCCCCTACAATAATATTAATATCTTCATCAACATTTAGAGATAAAGATTCTATCGATTTAAAGTTTTTAATAATTACTTTTTCAATCATTTTGAACGACCTCCACCTCTTAAATACTCTTATTGTTCGTCTTATATCAAGAAAAAAACTAATATTAATAATAAAACCCTATTCCTTTTTAAATTCTTAAGTTTATTTCAGTTTTATATCTACAAATATTTATCTACAGTTACATCAGTTACTGTAAGATAATGCTGCACTAGCGTTTCTAGTGATTTATGTCCTGTTTGTTGAGCAATAGTTGGTAAATCTGCACCTGCTGCGTGCATGGCTACAACTTGGCTTTTCCTGAAATTGTATCCCGTAAGTCCCCCAGTCCACCGCTGCAGTGCTTTACAATAACCTATTTCACTAATAGCTGTGCTCTCATAGCGTCCATTCTTATATATTCTCCCTACAAAGTAATCGTCTGCTCTAAGACCGTATTCGTATATATAAAGCTCTATTGCATTGATTACGTCTTTCGTGAGCCGTTTAGTATGCCATCTTTTTTGCTTCTTCAAATAAACATGGACGGATCTGTTTTTTAAATCAAAATCTGATACTTTTAAACGAACCATTTCATTAGGTCGGTTAGCTGTTATAAGATTAACTAAACAAATTGCTTTAGCTCTTATCGGTAGCTTATTAAGAGTATCCATCAATTCTCTCTTATCGATGGCTGATTTCCCCCGAACCTGAATCAAATGAGCGTATTGATCTTCATGATACATTTTTCTCATCGCTGAAAGCTCGTATGCAACCCTAGCCAGTCCTTTAAATTCTATACTATGAACTACGCTTAGGTATTTTCTAATAGCTGACAGTCTACGTTCCCACGTAGTTTTCTTAATCTTTTGTTCGGTTAATGAGACATATAAATAATCAAGTAGAGCCTCTGTACCAACTATTTGATCCGTACTGGAACAGTATTCCTTGTACCTACGAATATCCCCTTCATATTGTCTTGGAATCTCTTCCATCTTTTTTTCAATACGAATTTTTCTATCATGGTAACGTTTTTGAGTCTCAAGTGTATCTTGATTCTTTGCTAATTTAAAATCTGACATAGTTTTTCCTCCCCAAGACTTTTCAAAATTATTCTAGGCTGGAATTTTCAGCAGATTGATTTTGAAAATAATTATGAGTCAAAACAAAAGAGGCAGGAAAGTAAATTAAAAACTTCTTTGCTACCTCTTATAAACGTCTGTTTTAATAGATAAAATAGTATTTTGTTTATAGAAACTAAAAAGGTGGATACCATAAAAGATAAGTCTGTGTATTGAATTACATTCATCGACTTTACATAGGGCAATGCACTCTTGCCACTACTTTCTTTTACGCAGAAGTAATACTCGTAGAAGATCCATCTCTAGCTCATAGAAATCTATCGACGGATCTATTAATTATTCTTAAGAAAGTAAACATGTTGCTCAAGTTTTTATAATATGGTAGTTTGTTTTTAAGTGCCAAATATATAGTACTTATTGTTTTAAGAAGTTTTTGTTTTTACATATCAAATTCATTTAAATCTACACCATCTAAAAGTTTTGTTTTAAAATCTTCTCTAAACTCTTGTTTTAGATCAGTGTCGGTTGAATAAAATTTGATACCGATCAAGCGCACACTGTCATTTTCCTCCAATACTTCTATATCACTTCTTGTCGACAATGATAACAAGAAATCTTGTTTCCATTGATCATGCTCACGTAGATTGTCTCCTTTAGGCTCCAAAAATACTTGATACGTGAAATCTGCATCTTTTAGATACAACAAGAAGTCTGGCATAAACCCTCTTGTACCACCAATCTCCACAACTTTTACTTTTCTTTCGTTTCGTATTAAATATACATCCTCATAGCGGTCTCTTAAGCTATCTATATAATCATTCACAAAATCAATCATATCGCTTTCCCAACCATTTACTATTGCTTGGTCATAAATATACCAATCATGATTCCTCATAGTTCGAGCACGAACTTTCTCTTGTACCTTTCCAGACCCTTTATTTACTTTATTCATATTGATTACATAATCGTCTATATACTTTGAAAGTGCTACTCCTTCGAATATAGGAGTTCCCCACTCTTTCATATAGTTTGAACGAATATTTTTTTCAGCGTATGAAAGGTAACGTTCAACTATAGTAAGTTTTTCTTTCGGTGATAAATCAATTGCATTAATACCTAAGGGTAGAGATAAATTGATTTTTAAATTCCCAAGAAAATTTTCACTCTCTATAAAATCTTTAATGCTAGTTATGCTTGGCACATAATATTTCAAGTTACTGAATCTATAAAATTTGTTTCTTTGCAATGCTTTTTGTAGGATTGATCTTGAAATTTCCATTTGAATTTCATGTCTTTTCGTTCCGCTGGTAGTAGTTTCTCCAGACAAATATTGTTGTTCTACAGCTGTTTCATACGAGACATCATATACTTGTGACACTGTATAATCATTTAATGATTTGTAATCTTCGGCCGATGTAGGAACTAGTTTATTAATATATATTTTCCCATTTTTAAAGAAGTCCATTTTTCTAATTTTAGGTTTTATTTTAGCTTCATAACGAGTATATTGATCTTCGTTAATTTGAATATTAGCTGTTTCTAATGACTTCTCTAAATTTTTTATATAAGAATTTTCATTAATTGTATGATAGTGAAGGGTTTCAATCACTTTTAAATCACTATCAGCGTAATCGAATCGCCGAGTATATGAACGTTCTTCTTCGACTATAAATGGATAATAGCGAGCTCCACGACCAATTAGTTGAGCTTCACTATCTGTAGTAGTTTTAGTACTTGTAGCTCCTTCACTAATCCGAATTATATCGAAAAGATTCAATACATCCCAGCCTTCATTTAATTTCGCTACAGCAAAGATAGCACGAACAGGGTTATCTCTGTTTTCTAAAGTATTCAACAACAAGGCATTGCCTTCTGATAGAAATGCCGCATCATTGGCATTTAAAAGTGTTTGACTTCTAAACTCCCATTGTAAATCTCGTATGACTTGGACTAAATTTTTTCTTCTATAGTATTCAAACATTTTGTGCCAGATACTTTGTTCATTTTCGTAAAGAATAATTCCTTTTTCAACAGTCGATTGCAATTGCTCGATTGTTAGATTTTCTACCATATTGAGAAAATTATTATGAGCCTCTAATGAAATTGATATCTTATTTGATTTAAATAAAATTATGGGCTTTAAATCAATACCATTATCTTTAGCAATATATTTACGATATTGACTTAATAGCATACCTAAGAACATTTTCTGACTGTCTTCCTCGTTTGCTCTTAGTAAAACTACATTTTTTGAATAACCCTGTTTCATAAATCTCTTTAAATCGTACTGAAAGACAATTTTGTTTTGGTATTTTTCAAATAATGCATCGTTCCTCAAATCAATTGTTGCAGTATATTCAACTAACCTATTCGATGGATGAAGCTTCAATATATTATTAACTGTATTCTCCCAAGTCCTCTCTTGCATTTCCTTGGTATTTAATGTCCTCTTGTCATTTCGGGTCAGTGCATTAATATGGTGAGCTTCATCAGCTAGCAAGACAAGATCACTTTCTTTTAGTGTCTCAAAAGTTAATCCATTTTCACGGGGATTAGTTAAATCCATGTGCAGTTTTTGTATGGTAGTAAGTTTAAGATATATAGTGTTATCGGCTGGGAGTGCTGGGAAAACATCGACTACCTTAATAGATATAGGATTTCCATCAATAGTAATACCATTACTATTGAATAAATATTTTGTCGATCCCATATTAGTTAAGTTATCTATTGTTTTTTTTATAATTGCATCACTATTAACAAAGAATATAAAGTTTTGATGGCCTTGTTCTTTATACAAATAGAGAATGGTTGATGCTAAAACCAATGTCTTGCCGGAACCAGTCGCCATATGAAAGAGCAAATGATTATAAGCTAAATCTGCTGCATCTAATCTTTGTGTATAAATGAAATGACGTAACGCTTCTTCTTGATAAGGACGTAGCTTATGACTAAGGTTGTTTATAATATAGTCTGGAATTTCAAAGAGTACATTTCCTTGCGCAATTTCACTTAAATCATGGAGTGATCGATGAAGTTTGGAATGAAGAATCTCATTACTCACGATTCGTCATCTCCCTTTTTCTGATTATTATAGAAATCATTATTAAATTCTCTCACAGATTCAGTAATTTTAAATTGAGTATCGTCTATTTCCGAGTAACTTAAGTACATTTGATTTGCATCTAAACTCTTTATTAAAAGAGCCTGCTGCTCTTCCAACGATAAAGAAGCGAATCGATCATCGTAGAAGTTTAAGTTATCAATATTGAGTCTATAATCCAGGAAAGCATTTTCTTTAAGCACATTAATGATTTCTTCTACATTCTCTTTTGTTTTAGCTGTATTAATCATATTAATATATTCTGCATTTAGCTTACATAATTCTGCATAAATAAAACTGCCACCACCGTTCCAGTCAACTTGTTTAGAAATACCGCTTCGATCACCGTTTATCACATTTTTTAAGCGGGTTAAGGTTGTGCCTTCAATATAATCCATTTGTTCAATGCCTATATAACGTCGCCCTGTTTTATGTGCTACAGCACAGGTTGAACCACTTCCCAAAAAGAAGTCGAGAACAATATCTTCTTTCTCTGTCTCAAGCTCTATTATTCTCTTAAGCAAGTTCTCAGGTTTTTTGCCTCTTCTAAGGTCTACCCCACCTTCATTTGCTAAGTCTGCTTTAGGAATTGATCCATGTGTCCAAAATTGAGATAGCTTATTTGTTTTAAAAATTTCATTTTCCTCAATTAAAGCCGAGTCTTTTAACCAAGCAAATACTTGCTGATTTAGATAGTATGCTGTTACCCATTCACCTTTATTTTTACCCCTTGACACCTTATAATCTGCTGAAAATAAACCTTCATTACATAAACTGAGAATTCTATTCTGAAACTCATTTTCTTTTTGAACACTGGTATTCCTAAATACTTTATCAAAATTAGCTATATACTCTTCTCTAATTTCTCCTTCTCTTTCTTTGAATGACCTTAAAGAAATTGTTCCAATATCATAATTTTCATGTTTATAAATTATTACTTCTTCTTTTGTAGAAGGAGCTACAAACCTGTCTACTTCAACACGTGTACCGATTTTATTTAAAATTTTATTGTATCTTGTCATATCTTTCTTTTCTAAACTGACTAATCCTCTGTCGTTAAATATTGTGTGTTTGTCTTTGTTTTTTGCATAGACTAAAATCGATTCATGAGTGTTCACTAAGAAAGAACCTCCTTGTCCTAACCCTGATACTCCTGATCTTTCATACGCTATTTGCGCTAAGAAGTTTTCTCTATAAAACAGCTCGTCTAAAATAACTTTCAAATAAGCTGCTTCGTTATCATCAATTGATATGTATATAGCACCCTCGTCTGCAAGTAAGTCTCTAGCAACTTCTAATCTATTTCTCATGAAAGTAAGCCATGTCGAATGATTAAATCGGTCATTATAACGAAATCCATCATTTCCAGTATTATAAGGAGGATCAATATATATAAGTTTTACTTGACCCGCATATTTTTCTTTTAAGGTATGTAAAGCAATTAAGTTATTTCCCTTGATAACCAGATTATCTTCAGCAGTAAACTTGGTAATTGAAGATTCTCCTGTTTCATCATACTTTCTTACATTCGTTAGTACTTTAGGAGAAAGTAAAGAATCAATTTCTTCTTTTGCTAAAACATTGTGATAGAAAACTTCATTCTTACCTATGTCTTCTTTAGTCATCCCAGCTTCTAATATGCAATCCTTATGCGGAAAATCCAATACTACATCGGTATTATATTTCAAGTATTTGTTGTCACTTGTTAATCCGATATCATTGCTGAAATTTGTATAACTATTGTTCCAATAGTTCTTATATCGAAGCATACCTATAAATTCTTCAATCTTAAAGATAGTATTGTTTTTAAACTCTATAGAATAAAAGTCCTTAATTAGCTCATTCGCTAATAAACTTTCTATTAAGTCAACTTTATATTCTCTTAGATCCTCTATAACTTTAGACTTTAATAAATTCTCTCCTTCCCAATATATTGGGAATTTTAACAAAGCAGCTTTTATCTCTTCTAATAATTTAGTTTCCAATTAATATTCCTCCATCTAAATTCTCTATTTTATTACTCTATCTAACATATAATGTAGCAACTATTTAAAGCAAATGATATATAAATCCAGTATCTGTATATCTTGTTACACAAAAACTATCTATATACTTTTTACTTCCCAAAATGATTCGTTAATAATAGATACCAACAATCCTCTACTGTCTTAACTTATAAGCAACATGCTAAAAAATCAATTACGGAAAGTACTTCTATAGTCGAAGTACCGTCATATAGTTTTCTCTTCACTACTCTTTTCATTTAATCTATAAATATTTCTAATACTATTTTTCTTTAAGAATGTGCTATAATTCATCTTCGTATATTGTATTACATTTTCCGACCTAAGATTCCATTCAAACCACAGTAACAGAGTTGCCTATATAAACGATCTCATATTAGCACTCAGGTCGTCAACAGAAATTACACTAATTATATTTCAACTAAAAAACGAATCATCCATTTCGGATAATTCGTTTTTATGTCAGTAGATAGTTGGTGGACAGCCAATACAACTTATCATAAATTCTAGTGCTGTCATACTGTGAAAGTTTTTTATAAAATTCAGTGCATCAACTGGTTCTTGGAACATAAATGATTCTATGCCATGATCAACTTCGCCATCAATGAGTAAGTAAAGATATACAAAGATAGGACCTTCCTGTTCTCCACTCATATTATCACCTAAAATTAACACTGCACGTGATTTATCTGTTGGATCGAAAACAGTACATACAAATTCTTCTCCTTGTAAATTTAAAGTTGCATCGAAATTTATATCGTTCCTCTCCTCTCTATTAAATGATTTAGTTCAATTCACTCTAATATACTAAAATATTAAATATTCATAGAAGAATAATTTCAATTTTCTTACCGTAAATAATCATTGGTGATCTACTATTCTTACCTGATATGAAATCGATATCAGTCATATTAGAGTTTTCTTCACTAATTCTCATGCCTCTGCAACGTTTGGAAACGTTCTTGTATCTATACTACAGTCAACTTCATTATCAATAGACATGTAGAAGTATAGATAAGCGACTCTCCTTTCAATTTATTTACTAAGAACCTTATTCGACACAATAAATTAAAAACCTTTAATTTATTAAAATATTCAGACTTTTATATAAATATTAGTTTTTCTTACTGGTTTACATAAATTTAAAATGACAGTCTTTGTTAGTCAAGAAATGCAACACTTTACTTTTCATCTGATACTATACCAATTGAAATAGTATTTGTGACACACGGGTACTATTTACAAAAACAACATAGAATCTATGACACATAACATTTAAGTCCAATTTTCTTATTAGCTTCCTTTAGTCGAGAGGTTTTATTACTAGATGATGTATATATTGCTTTATTTGATCTTATATAATTGTTAGATAATTATTTAGAATTGTCATAGTAATAGCGATAACATTTTTATAACTTCATCTATACATACTTTAACGACCTATTTTTTATCCTTCGCATATCTATTTTTAGAAGCTACATTAAACATAAATGATTAGTAGTGTATTACTAAAGAGCAGTATACTACAGATATTATGATATATTCTTAGTATTCAATCGAGTATTATTTTAGTACGAAATAGATAACACTATTTAGAAAGAGGTTGTAACATATGAATCTAAAACAACAACGTAAGGAATTTGCAGATTGGATGTCTAAACAATTGAGCAACCATAACAAGCCATATAAAAGTGGAACTATTAATGCATATGCGACAGCTATCGCAACTGCTCCTTCAAGATTAATTGGTTTGAAAGAGGAAATACCTTCGCTTTATTCGATCAAGGACTCAACCGAGTTCGATAGAGTCAGGAAAGTCATTTATGCCGCTCCAAATTATAAAGAAGTTAATATTGCAGCAGGAAACCAAGCATTCTATCACGGGATGGAAAAATATTCAGAGTTTCTAAAAGAACAAGAAACAGGTATCTCTAAAAATCGTACGATAATAAACCCACCTATATCACCAAAACCTGATATACCAAAAATACCGAATTTACAACCTAAACAAAATCTAGGAGACAACCTAATCCTCTACGGTCCACCTGGAACAGGGAAAACATACAATACAACAGCCTATGCCGTAGCCAAAATTGAAGGCGTTCCCTATTCAGAAATCGCACATCAGATTCAAAAATATAGCTATGAAGCGATACGGAATCGTTTTGAATATTTTACGTCAACTGGACAAATTATGTTCACGACGTTTCATCAATCATACAGCTATGAGGAATTCATCGAAGGCATTAAACCTGTCATGCAAGATACAGAAGAGACATTGACCTACGAGTTAAAAAAAGGGCTGTTTCAAGAGTTTTGTGATCAGGCGAGGAAACATAGCGACCAACATTATGTATTTATCATCGATGAGATCAACCGAGGCAATATTTCTAAAATATTTGGGGAGCTCATTACATTGATCGAGCCTTCTAAACGATTAGGGCAACGTGAGGAAATTACTCTACAACTCCCCTATTCACAAAATACGTTTGGAGTTCCGAGCAATGTTACGATATTAGCGACTATGAATACAGCCGATCGTTCCATAGCTAGATTGGATTCAGCTCTCAGAAGAAGATTTCAGTTTATCGAACTGCTTCCGAATCCCGCGTTGCTAGAATCTATTGAACTGGAACAGATCGATTTTAAAGCGTTATTACATAAGATCAATACACGCATTGAAGCACTGTATGACAGAGAACGTACGATAGGACATGCGTATTTCATGCCATTGCTGCAAGATCCTACGATGGAACGGCTAGCAGACCTATTCAAAAATGCGATCATTCCTCTATTACAAGAGTACTTTTACGAAGACTATGAAATGATTCAGTTGATCCTCGGAGATTATGGAAAAGATACTGCACTGCAATTCATCAAAGAACGCTCCATCCATCCAATCGATCTATTCGGCACGACTCTTCCTACTCATATGGAAGAGAAAACATTATACGAGATCAATGACGCAGCATTTTTACATCCAGCAGCGTACCGGAGTATATATGAATAAGCGGCTGACAGTAAAAGAGTTCGACAGCTTCACAAGAAATCTTTCAGTCGATCATGCCAACTATCATATGCTAGATGATGTGACATTTGATCTGCTAGAACAATTCATTTTAGACAGCACTGCGATTTCTGAGACATCCGACGATATAGCGTCTTTCCTGTCTATAGGAAACGTCAAAGGGATAGGGAAAGTCATTCGTACCAAAAATTACGTAGGTGTATTGAAACTGAAAAATGGTACAGAAATTGAGATTTTGCCGAAAATTCATTCCCCGGCTTCTGATCTATCCGAAGAAGAAACGAAACGAGTCTTTCTTACTATGCTTATGCATTTGCCTAATTTGCCGTTTAAAAAATTTACTATGGCCAACTTACAACTTGCTGATCATCATGTATTGGAACTATTCATCCAAATGTTTCTTACAGAAGTTAAGTGGCTACTGACTCGCGGACTGAAATCAGACTATCAAGCATTTGCGGGAAATGAAGTGTATTACAAAGGAAAACTGAATATTACACAACATATTCGTTATAACTTAGCACATAAAGAAAGATTCCATGTAACGTACGATCAACTGGATCTTAACCGCACAGAAAATCGGCTGATTAAAACAGCTTTGCTTCATATACAAACCAAAACGTCTCATTCGATGAATAAAAAAGATATCAAATCGGCCCTACAATTTTTCGATCAAGTAGAGACAATCTACAATCCGAATGATGCATTCTCTACCCTGACCAATGATAGAAATATGAAAGACTACCGTACCGTGCTGGAATGGTGCAAAGTCTTTCTGCAAAATAAAAGCTTTACTACATTTTCCGGTACGAGCGTCGCCTACGCACTTTTATTTCCTATGGAGAAAGTATACGAGGCCTACATTGCCGGCGTTTTAAAACGAACTATGGATAATAGGATATATGCGATATATACACAAGATCGGACACATTCACTATTCGATGTACCAAAACGTTTCGCATTACGACCAGACATTGTCATTGAGCACAACGAGAAGTGCATCGTGTTAGATACAAAATGGAAAATCTTGAAGAATGATCTACGCAGCAATTACGGAATTTCCCAAGCAGACATGTACCAAATGTTCGCCTACCATCATAAATACGATGCGGAATGCGTGATTCTCGTCTATCCATGGAATAACGGCTTTCCTGTGCAATCGGAGCCTATACAATTTTCAAGTCACGATTCCGTCATCATGTATATTTTCTTCATTAATTTGTATGAGATAGAAAAATCTATGAACCATCTAGCCGAGCTAGTGTCTAAAAAGTTCGCGTGATCTGTTGAAGTGGCGTGTGTCGATTACGGTATTCCGAGAAAGAGGTTTGACATGACTAACTATTCTCCATTTCGCAAAATTCAAGCAAAAGAACAAGTATTTATTGAAACTAGAATACGGGTTGCCGATGAATTGGAAAGTTTTCGTTTGTATGCGGAATATTTGACTGTGAAAGACGGCAAATCGAAAGGCGATAGTGGTAAAGCGCGATCTTATGCTGGCTACTTGATTCGTAGCATCATTTTTTTCGAAGAGATTTTTGATGCTGTCTTCCCTGCGTTCGAGTCAATCGATGCATATCATGCAGTGGAACAGCTTAGGAACATTCCGAGCTACAAAAGCTTTAACGCAGCTGAAGGCAGTTTTCTAAATGCCGCCATCAATTGTTTCCAATCTTACATCATCCATCGCAATTCGCTGCAAGAACATCCGATTGATCGTGCAGTAGACGAGTACTTTTACTCTACGAAGCAATCAGAGCTGATCTTGGATTTACCTGTCATTTCCGAGGCAACGGAGCGCTATGGGAAAGTACAAATTGCTGGAAGACAGGCTTATCCCCGCAACATAAAAGAAACAATAAAATCAAAAAGCGCTCATCGATGGCGTTGCGAAATGGATCAAAACCACAAAACATTCACTGATCAAAATTCCAGACCATACGTAGAAGGCCATCATCTGCTACCAATGGCCACACAAGACTTATTCCATAATACAATTGACTTTGCAGAAAACATCGCTTGTTTATGCCCTACTTGTCATCGTCAAATTCACTACGCTATCAAAGATGAAAAATTACCACTGGTAGAAACATTGTATGAGCGAAGGAAGCACAAATACGAACAGTTTGGAATCCTGATCCAAAAAGATGAATTGCTTTCATTTTACGGTATTCTGTAATCATTTCACATTCCGTCTTTCCAACAGTACCAGAGTGTGTACAATGCGATAGTACCCAATGTACTCACTCTGACATTCAAGACAACACTCCAAACACCCTCACTATCCATACGCATCAACCGAATCCACCGCCCTCTCCTCATTCATTCCAATATAGCAACCGGGGTACACAACCGTATGTCGCCTATTACCTTTTGCTTACTAGATAGACAGCTATGCATAAAAGGTGGACAACTTTTTTAAAAATAAATAAAAAGAGATCACGTCGAGTGGCAACTCGACAATATGTTTTATGTTTTATAGTTCTTAAGTTCTTAAGTTCTTAAGTTCTTAAGTTATTGGTCTCGTCAATGTGGCAAGATGGGTCTCGTCAATGTGGCACGTCCACATCGTCAAAGTGGCAAGATGGATCTCGTCAATGTGGCACGTCCACATCGTCAAAGTGGATCTCGTCAATGTGGCTACAGTTATTTATGTACAGCGAACATCGTGTGAACCTATTTTTTACAATGAATATGTACGGGAAAATAGAGTCTAAAAAGAAAAAACCTTTTTTTTCACCTATATAGTGATTTTTTACGGAAAGTATACAGCTGAGGGAAAAATTCGTGGCGGCAGTTTCAAAAAGGCATGGACAGCATGATACGTAAAGTTCGTCATTTGATCCGAATATGGCGCTGCATTGCATGTATTTTTGGCATCCATTCGTTTACTCGAAGCCCATCGCTTGAGAGGCAGTAGTCCACATAATCATCGTCAACGAAATAATAAGCCACACTGTATTAGCTGTCGTTTTTTCCTCGTGTTTGACCTTTTTCATTATCGAAACCAAATTCATACAAAAAACTGTGCACCAAATGGGCATGAAGCACCAGCCGATCCAAAACAAAAACAACAATAAAAAATTCATAGTTTCACCTTCTTTTAGTTATATATCACACGCATTGTTCATACAAGTTCTACACTTCAGTAAACGAATAGTATTGGCACTATTTGAGCAAATATTTTTTTCGCTATGGTGGAAGCGTTCGTCAAATTGTCCTTGATGCTTTATAGGCTATTTGCGTTATTCATTACTGAGTTACCACAACATATCCAATCCAACCAATCATGATGATAACAGGCACAATCAGCAAAACGGATAGCCACATAATATTTTTCTTAAGCGCTACAGCTGAACCGAGATAAAAGAAAGGCAAAACGATCCCCCACCATCTAAATAGCGGTGTAGCAGCTAAATAAAGCGAAAAAGGAATGAGTAAAACAAAGGAAATTACGAGAAACAGTGGCTTTTTCATACTTAGAGCCACAACAGAAAAAATAATAGAAGCAATCATAAACGGCCAAAACAAGAGAACCATAGTTCACCCTCCTTTTTTTGAAACACTGATGATTTGTTTCCTAATTACTTTAACAGTTTTCTCTAACCTTCACGCTTCTGTTTTAGTATCTATCTCTCTTTTTCTAACATCAGAAATTGTCTTTACAGCCACAATTAAAAAGAGAACAATAAACCCCGCTTTGAATCCTATTGCCCAATTCCATATGAAAGCCGAGAAAATGACTCCACATGTTAATGCTATATGGTATAGAACTTTATAAGACCTTTTTGAAAAAACATCTATTATAAAAAACATAATGAATAGAATCATACATATATTTCGTAAAACTTCAAACAGAGCGCTCCAATCCATCTTTTAACCTCATTTCACAATATGGGCCAATTGCGGTATGAACACGATTCTTTTTACGCAATCAGCGTCCGTTTGCTGTGAAGAAATTTTTACTCCGTAATAATGATTACATTTTCTGCTACTTGCTTTTGGTCAGGAGAATTCGGGTTTTCAATTAAATCAAAAGACACTTTCTGACCTTGCTTAAGATATCTGAATTCGTTCGGAAATACTTCTTCATTAGGTGAAATCGAGCTAAAATGAACAAAAACGAGATTTCCATCCTCACCGTCAAGCATAATACGACCATAACCCTTTTCTTCTTTAAACCACTTAACAATTCCCTCTCGTTTCATATCTGTCCGACCTCCAATTTCCGCTTATTTAAGTGATCTGGACACATCATTCACACTGAAATCGCGCCCTATAACTGAATAATCCTTCTTAAATTTTTCCATTTTTAATCCAATGCTTGATACGGAGGCTACCTAATACTGAACCTACGAAAAGCACAAATAAATTAAATATCCAAAGTGATGTCATACCAATCTCTTGAATCCCTTTTATATTTATTGTCACAAATATCAAAGCACCTATAAACATTAGGTAAATAAAAATATTTGGAACAATCCACGCAACCCTTAATTTCGTGTTCTTCAAATGATTCCTCCTAAATGTTATAAATTCTTAGATTAAATTATCATAGTTTATACAACGATATGGCCCTATTGTAGCACTACGTTGTACGACAATCGCGCCCGATAGCTAGATAGTGGTTTGAAACCGTTGATCTGCGCTGCAACCGGACGCTTTCTGGAGGGCGGGCGGTGAACCACACCCCTCGCTTCGCTCGCTGGGTGTTTCACCTGTCCCGCTGATCCTCCCAGAGTCGCCGGTTTCCGCTCCGATCAACTAAGTTACTACGAATAAATCATGTAACGCAATCGCGCCCGATTATCGAAGTTGCTTATCTTTCATTTGTTCATTTCTAAGTGCTTTAAAATTTAGATAAATAGTATAGCCAACAGCTATGATCAAAAGTATAATTCCATATCCAATCTCTAAATCTAGCCAATACGTAGATATAAATACCGTTATAGAAACAATAATAATTAACAGTAAGCTAGACCGATGAAATTTGTCCATTGTGTCTCCTCCTAACCCTAAATTGTTTCTAATAATCTGGTCTCATTATTGAATAGGGTGTAGATCTCTTATACAAGAATCGCACCCTTTTCTGGAATAAGAAAAATCGGGAGGTTCTAAAGAAACTCTCCCGATTATTGAACTATTACTACCAATTGATTAATTCTATTTATCCTGCTTTATCAGTTCTTCAATTTCCTGATTCATTTCTTCTAACACATCAGGACCTTTTTTAAAGATGTTTTCTGCCGATGGTTTGTAAAAAAGATCATTTAATTTTCTTGAATAATCTGGGGCAATTTCGCTTATTTTAATAAACACATCTTTATCTATTTTCCCTGCATCTTCTTGAATTTCAGAAAACAATTGACGAAGTTCATCTATTGATTCCGATAGGGTATTATCTCTATCATCAATATCTTCAATCTTTTCTATATTTACTGATGCAACACTTAATTCCCTATTTATAATCTGTAGGGAATTTTTAAAAAGACTTAATTCTTCCTCTGTAAATTCATCACTATACAATTCAAAAGTGTCAGGAATCGAATTAAGCATTACAGTAGTTGTTAGAAATTCAACGTCCTTCGAAAGTTGTGTAAGATAAATTGTATTGCGGGTCTTTGATTCCTCATTTTTTTCATTCCATAAATATATAGCAGCTATTAATAAAATAAAAATAACCAGCAATGTAATATAGCGTCTTTTCACTTATACACCCCCAAAATTATTTACTTGGTATTTCACTTTAACCATAGCCCTTTTTAATCAATCTGGCCCGATTGCAGCACTACGTTGTACGACAATCGCGCCCTGATTGCTTAATGTTTTAAGCTTCTTTAAATTGATTTTGTACCTGAATAAGAACATATTTTTTAGTCCACATTTGAGTTGTAACGGTTAACTGTTCATCATCTTTTTCAAAGAAAAGACCAGAACCCATTTTATCTTTAAACTCCCAACCCTTCGTACTAATCATTTTTTTAATATTTTCATCAACTGTTAAAATGCCGTCTTCTTCATTTTTTGTGATGTACCAAATAGATTTATCATCTTTTGCAATCTCTACTATCTTTTCATCAGACTTATTTAGTTTTTCGATTGTTTCTCTTGCGGATAGGCTATCAACTGGCAAGGATGGATAATATGATTTATTTACAAATATAAAAACAGCTGCAATAACTATAACTATACTCAAGATAATCCCAATTCTTTTCATACATTATCCCCCTGAAAGCTTCATAGTTTTTCTTGGATAATCATGGCCCGATTCTAGTACAGTGTCGTCCTACAAACGCGCCCATTAGTTACATTACCATTTACTTTTTTTCTTTTTAGTATCAAAAAATCCAAATGCCACTCCTAACGAAATGACTAGTGCCACCAAAAACATCCACATTTTTATACCTCCGTTTATATAATCTGTGCGGAAAAATAATAGTGGGACGCGTTTTTATTCCGTGAATGCGCCCGAAAGTTTAACAGCCAAACATTTATTTTCTAGCTTTTGCTAATGATTTGATAATCAAATCAATAACTACAAGAAATAAATATGCAATAATAGCAACTTTAATATTCTGAACCCATCTAATCTCTGGATCAAATAACCATTGCGTAACGGTTATAAGTACTAAGAAAATTAAACAAGTGGTTAACCAATACTTAACAACCTTTTTTAACATATCCCAATCCCCTTAACTATTCTCATCAATCTGGCACGACTACAGATGTTTATCGCGTTTGTTCTTCTCTACGTGGAAATAATTTATTCCCAATCAATCCACCTATAAATGCTGCTAAAACAGCAATCACGATCGAAGTGATAGAACTCGCTTCAGGCACTAAGTACGTAGAGATAAAGACCATAATACCAACGAATACCCCTGTAAATATAGCCATTCCGATACTTCCTCTTTTCATAGCGAACACCCTCCTTGTATATTACAGACAAGTATTATTTTCATACAAGTGGCCCTATTGTTGAAAGAGCGCAAATCTTTATTCCAGAATTGCTCCCGTTTGTTAAAGTATTTTAGATTCTTCTTGAATTAATTTCAGTTTTGCTTTTATTTAATTTTAAGATGAGAACATAAATTACGGCTAGTACATTCAAGATAAACATAATCCAATAATAGATACTTGTAGAACCCTCTAAAAGATAAGTTCCATACCTCAAAGTATTAATTCCTAAAACGACTAATAACAAGACAAAGGTTTTAGTGCTCATTATATCCTCCGATTTATTCAATTAAATCGCCCCGTTTGTTCGTGTAACATTTCTTTTGATTTAATAAAACCCTCGATAATCTAATTACTACAATAAACGAACGCCTTCTTTAGATACAGCAGACGTTCGTTTACTTTTTATACATATCACCGCGGCTTCCAATTTTCAAAATAAGAACGACAAGTTCACCTTGATTGATTTCAACAATATTAGATTTCCCAATCAAACTACAGTGCTTGAAATTGAGCAACAAGAAAACAAAGTGGTTATAAAAAATGCAAAAGTGAATTTTCACTCTTGCATTTTTTATATGAATACTTAGAGCCTACTGAATTGATTTGAAAAAAAGTTATTCATCATCAAGATCAATTTCGAACGGTTTTTCTTCATCTTTAGAAACATCGTAATTGCCAATCACTTGATATTTACTAGAAGCTTCATCATCAGGCATGAATTTATTGAAATCAACTACACCTAGTGCGTCAGATATCATATTCAATAAATAATGTGGTTCTGGAGCTTCTTCTACTGTGGCTAGAACTAGTGCATTTCGTAAGTATCCTGTATGTTGTGAAAGTAATTGAGCATTGAAGTCTAGCCTACTTGCTTCAGCAAAAAGCTTCATGAAAATTGAAACTGTTCTTGTATTTCCTTCACGGTAAGGATGAACACGCCAGAGCTTTATCATAAAAGCCGAAAAATCTTTTACAAGATTAGGATTAGAATAACTCTATTTTTTAGATTCAGACCAACTGAAAATAGTTTTCAAATCAGATATAATATGATCTTTATCGCTATAGGAGATAGATAATCCATTTAAAACCCGTTCACTCTTAGAAATATTGACTGTGCGAAATTCGCCAGCCCATGAATATAGTTCCTGAAAAATAAAGTGATGAATCAACTGAAGACTTTCATATTTTTGGAAATCAATCTTTTGGGAGATAGAAGAAATATCTATAATCCCAGCAATTAACAACTGTGCTTCAACGTCAATTAATTGCTCTTCATCTCGAATATCTAATTTATTGATTAAAATGTTTGTATTAGGATAAACATAAGGATCCATAAATCACTCTGAAGCCTTTGTATATTTTTCAACAATGGCTTGCTTCAATTGACTGGATGATACTTGACCATCTTCATATTGATTTAAAAGATTCTTTGTAAATACGCTTGGCTTTCCACCGTCAATTGCAGCCATTCCAACTGCAAATTCTACTTGCTTTTGGCGTTCTGTTCGTGAATTTTCATTCATAAATAACACCCCTCATTTATTGTTACCTCTATTATACCAGTGTTCATGTATCGTAAGATAGTTCGGTCACTTAATGTTTTTAAAAGTTTTTATTCGGAAGGTGGCACGTTTGAAAATATGCTGTTACCAAAAAATCGCGCTCGATTATTGCATATATAAGCACAGCTATAATTTTTATATCAAAATCGTGTAATTTCACTTGTGATAAAAGGAAATTTATATAATTTATTATAAGATATTAAGGTATCTTTATTTAAAACTAAAACCTTCTCACTATCTATAATTCCATTAGAATCAATATATTTTTTAATAGAAAAATCATTTTCTCCTTCTTTGTTCTTAAGTTCTTTCACTAAAGTATATATGGGTGATTCCATTTCACTCGATATCGAACGAATGAAATCAATATATTCTCTGCTTATACTTTTGCCTTCAACAATACCCGCTGTTTGTTGACGGGCGAAAATATAAAAATTTCCTTCTTTTTTAACAAATGAATGTTTATTATATCTATCTTTCTCAATCAACGAGCTTTTTTCAGACAGTATAAGAAAACTGAAAGTAGTCATATATTATTTTCCTTCCATATCAAAATTTGTCCTTATAAATTGTTGTTAACCTCATGTAAAAAAGCTAAATTAAAAAAGTTTAAGATGCTAACTCGTAGAGAATCGAAAAAATGCGTGAGTAAAACTGCTGATAGCTAGTCACTGAATAATCATTCCTTTTCTCAAATACTAGAATAGCATGAGTAGTAATGTAGTAAATTGTAAGGGGTTTTTCATTAAGAATCGCGGTTAGCATACATTCTTGTAGATGAAGAAGGTGAAAATCTGACTTTATATTCATCTCCGAGCTCATTACGAACTTTTACAGTAAGTGATTCACCTATTTTATTATGTTCTTCTTCCATTTGAACTCCATTAGAACACAACATATCTTTGCTCCAATCCATCCATTCACCGTACTGCTGTGTCCAAGTTGTAAGTTGTTTTTTCAAACTATTTGAAATCGGCATATCATAAATATCTAAATTACAGTAACACTCATCACACCAAATTGCGTCTGCGCCAACATCGCCTTCTACTTTTAAATTAAAAGTAACTTCTTTTTTGCAAAAGTTACATTTCATAGTAACACTCCCACTAATTCTTCTTTAGATCATTAAACGCTGGCATAACAGTTCTTTTCTTACACAAGACTTTCCAATTATAATCATGCTCATTTAAGAGATATTATTCGAATGAGTAAAACTCCTTTAAATTATCATCTAATGCTTTCCAAGTTAATGCGACGAAGGATTCTTCCATATCCAATACGATTCTTACACCTTCTGCTACCACTTGTACTCTTTTTATAGGGTCATCTTTTTTACCAGCTGGAAAGATAGCTAATGCGTTTAACTCTTGATTACCATTTTCCCACGTCCATTTTTTTAATTCTAATTCATTAATTTGTTCTTTTGAAGGAATTACTTTCCCTTTCCAGTCACATATTTCGAAAAGTGGATATCTGTCTCCAGTCCCTTGTTCAATAATGCCAATGACCTTAAGAATAATAAAATCCCTTGAAACTAATTCATAGCTAATTGCATCACCAGCTTTTAAAAATGTATTCGTTACAAACCTCTTTGGAACTCTTTTAGCTTGTGGTTGCGGGGAATGTAATTGTTCTTTTAGTTTCAAAAGAACAGCTTCACGTTTCTTCATTAGTTTAGGATCTTCTTCCCAACGTTCAAGATCCACACCACTATCAATAATTTCAATTGCTTTATTTTTAACTTCCTCTTGAAGTCTTCCTAATTTCCATTGTATTAAAGCGAATGACAACCAAAAGGCAGTAATTTCTTCACCATCTAAATCATTTTGAAATTCTTCTATTACTCGTTTACTTGCTTTTTCACTCGAATAATTTTCTCCCAATAAGTCCTTATATTTAAAGCTGACATCTTCAGCAATATCATCGGATAATATTGCCGCTCCCCAAACACCCACATGAACACTCCCTAATTAAAAAATCCAAATAATATATCTCGGTTTTCTTGTTAAACTAATTGCCCGGATTATTTAAAAGGTCTTATTCCGGATAATAGCCCTGATTCTCGCATAACCTTGTTCTGTTAATGCGCCCGTTAACAGAAGAACACGAAATAAGTAATTTTTGTTTTTTCTGAGATTGTGACGCTGACTTGGATATCGTTGCGGCTTCCGCTTCCAGACGATACGCTTTCCGGAGGGGACGCGGCGGACCGTCAAGCGCTGCGGGTTACGCCTGTCGCCCTGATCCTCCCGGAGTCGATCGTCTGGAAGCTCCAGCCCGACTTAGTGTACATAAGACAGTTTGATAGCTCTCTGCAAGTAGTGAAAGCCGAGTAGACTTGTCTGATACAATGGTCCGGTTTTGAAGTTAGAAAGCAGCGAAGTATTTTTGGCTACTTTGACTGTCTCGATAAATTGAACGAAAAAAGAAATGACTCTATATGCATTCAGTCAAAGAATCTACAGCTTCATCCACACTTTACAGGAGAAGTCACTTACCCCTACTCCAACTTCTGGACAAACACCAACTGACTTCCCGACACAAACTCAAGGATTCTCCCGGAAGAACCGGCGACTCCTGGAGGATCAGCGCGACAGGCGTAATCGCCAACGCACTTCTGGCGAGTCCGCCGCGTGCCCTCAGGAAAGCGTCCGGTTTCTCTCGGGAGAATCCTAAAGAGTACACTAATTCTACTGGCCCGATTGCAGAACGTACGCAAATCGCTTTTTCGCAATCGCATCGCTCAATTAAATAACTGATTTATTTTACTTTCATCTTCCAAATATTTTTGTGCAATTTTTTCTGTTTCATTTTCATTTTCTAAATCGCTGAGATTTTCCCCATACCAATCTTGAAGATTTTCTCTTGTTATTTTGTACTCTTGATTAGTAAAATTAAACGTTATCCAGTCAGCGTTTTTAATTAATGCAAATAAAAAAGTGGCGTTATAAATAGCTGTTTTTTTATAATTCAGTTCTGAGTCCGACCAATCATAGTTCAAAATAATACCATACGGCTCTTCGGTCGTTTTAAGTTCAAAGCCTTTATAGTGTTCAGCACCTCGCAACTGACTTGCACTATTCCCTACTGCGCTAGCATCACCCACATACGAATCTTTGTATGTAAAAATACTCTCTTCTCCACTTTTTGTGTTACATCCACTTACAATTAACATTACCAATAAAGCTGAAAGAGAAAAATTAACCAATCGTTTCATAGCGATCCTCCTAACAATCAAATTAGTGAGCAGTGCTGTGCGCTACACAACTTACACTCGATTCAGAATTTCTTCTACGTCGTATGACATACTGGCACTCTTTAACAAATTCCCTTTAGTTGAATAGTTTTTATGCACCAGATCTCTCTTGAGGTACGATTCAATGTTCTTCAAAACTTGTTTTCATGTCTTTTGAAAAAATCGTAGTATGTACGGATATTTTCTAATTCCGTCCAGCGTCTCACTTTAACGGGTTTTTCGTCAAGATTATAAATTTTTGCACCGTTCATGGATAGTAGAAATGGAGAATGTGTTGATATGATGAACTGACATCCGAAAAAACGGGCAGATTGTTCGATAAAGTCCACCAATTCCACTTGGCGCTTTGGAGAAAGGCTGTTTTCCGGCTCATCCAAAATATACAGTCCATTCTCACCAATCTTTTCAGTGAAATATAGGAATGCACTTTCCCCATTCGAATATTCCCTCACATTATCCATTAATTCATTTCTTACAAAACGGGACTGTGTTTGACTTCTAGCGATATTAACTTTTTTTAACTGCTCGTAATCCTCCATACATCTCATCTGAAAATGGGAATATTTTGCATCCAAATATTCCTCAAAAAGTTCTTCTCTTTTTTGGTCTATTCCCTCATTGAGGTTCCGGATATTCAACATATAGTCAAACACGTCATCACTAGTAATAATCCTGCTGTTTTCGGGAATCTCTTCTTTAAGTTGCATTCCACACATATTGACATAATCAGGATAGAAATTAGATTTATTATAAATAGAATCCCGTTTGACTCCTGTTTTTTCTGCTATGACATGTAATGCTGTAGATTTTCCAGAACCATTTCCCCCATACAAAATCGTCACTGGCTCAAAAACAATCGTTTCAAAGCTATTTTTCGATAAAATTTTAAATGGGTAAAACGAGTCATAGCATGTTCGTTTTATCTTCATAAAAAAGTCGAATTCCATATCATCACTTGGAAATGAAAAGTCATGTAAATAAATTACAACCCCTCCTTTATTCTCTTTCAACCGCTGAATGTTCGGTTTTCTCTAAAATCCAAGGTTTGTCTCCTTCTTTTGCATACGAGGAAAAATACTCTCTGTCTTCTTCAATAAGATTCCATACCATCTCTTCTTGTACTACTATCCTAAATGCTTCTCCTTTGTTGTGATTGCTCGGGTCATATGCCTTGATCCAAAATTCTTTGTAGTCACTTGAATGACCTTTTTCAATCACAGTCAACATCGAAGTAGTTGATGTGAAAGGCCCTCCACAGGAAGCAAGAAGTAATGTAAAAAACATAATGAATAATTCTAAAGTTCTTCTCATTGTTTCCCCCAATGATTAAATATGTTTTCACATTTCCATAACATGGCCCTATTACTGAAATAGCGCAAATCCTTTTACTAAGAATCGCGCCTACTTGCATAATTACTCGATCAAATTTGCAATATCCTCTTCAATTTCAAATATCAAAAAATCATCATCTTCTTCAACTACTACTTTTTCATATCTAACTTCTTTGTCAATTATCATTTCAAAGTAATCCGTTTCGTTATTCAATTCAAAAACTGGACACTGATCATATCTAACATCACCAATAAAAATTGCTCTTGTTTTTTTCATTATCTTTCCCTCCACTAAAGTACTACATGCCTTGTGATTTGATTACATTGTTTCCGATTACTTCACTTGTTAACTATTTATACAATATTACTTTTAGTAAAGTAAAAATAAAAGATTTTCACGTATAGTATAACCTACATTTAGTAACTCTGTTTGCAATTTGGCTCTACATGAACATGAACATCATACACGCCATCTTTTTCTTTCAATGCGTTTTCCACTAAGGTAGTAATGTCATGTGCTTCTTCAAGACTTAGATTTGGCTGTACTAAAATTACAATATCGACTACTACATTATTTCCATAATTTCTACCTTTAATTTCTTTAATCTGCTGTACTTCATGTATGGATTGAATCGTTTTTTTGTAAACTTCAATTTGCTTCTCATCAAAATCGTCACTTAGATCATGAGAGGCTTCTCTAAAAATATCCCATGCCGTTTTACAAATAAGAAATCCTACTATTAATGCAGTGAATGTGTCAATCCACGGCATATGTAACTGAGAACCGAATATTCCTATAGCTGTTCCTATACTGACCCACGCATCTGAAATATTGTCTTTAGCTGCTGCCATAAGAGCTTGACTATTGATTTTTATTGCTAATTTTTTATTGTATCGATAGACAATATACATGACGACAAACGAAAAAATACCAACATATCCCGCCATTATATCTGGTGACTCTTTTCCTCCACCTGCAAAGGATATGATTGTACTAAATAGTACTTGTATACCGACCGCCATCATAATAAAAGAAGCAACCAGTGATGCGATAGTTTCACTTTTCCAATGACCATATTTATGATTTTTATCTGCTGGTTTTCTCGACAATTTTAGCCCGATCAGAACAGCGATCGATGCAATAATATCCGTTGTATTATTTAATCCATCTGCCTTCAGTGCTTCAGAGTCACTTACATAGCCTATAATTAATTTTAAAATAGATAAACATAGATAAGCGACTATACTTAAATAAGCACCTTTTTCACCTAATTTTAGATCATTATACTTTTATTCATCCAAAAAAATACAGCTCCTTATCCATTGGGTTTAGTAAAAATTTAACTATTATTCAAAATTGCCTTAAGGCAACAAAAAACCTTGACTAGATTCAGTCAAGGTTGTTATTTTTAAAAAAATATATTTGGTTGAGATAAAATTTTCCATTTATATCACTCGCCATACTGTTTTTTAAATTATATCACTAATGTACCTACGTGACGAGACACTTTATAGTTTACTTTTTTAGCAAAATGTTTTGATGTTCGTCTTTAATCGTCGCTAGAAGTTTCGGTTCTAAAAATAGTTCAAGTGCACTAGATGAGAACGCACGAATGACTTGGGACATTTTATCATAAGCGTATGGAGAATTTACATAATTCAAAGCTTCTTCTTCATGTACATAAAAAGGTTTGTCTGCCTCTAAGTCTACTTCAATATATAACGTAGGACATAGATAACTCACATTTCCAATGTCTGTTGAGCCTGGAGTCGGAGCATCCTGTTGAGAAGTAAAGTTTGTAATGCCTACTTCTATCAAATTCTTTTTTGTCAATTCTATTAAAGACGGGATATTTAGTAAATCATCAAAGGAATTACCGAGTTGGCGATATGTAAATTCAGCCCCCGTCATTAGCGCTGCTCCTTTCCCACAGTCTATCACGCGCGAACTTACATGTTGTAAATACTTTCGATCTTGCGCCCGCACTGTCATATGACAAACCCCTCTATCGGGTGTAATATTCGTTGCTGTGCCACCTTCTTTTACAATGCCATGGATTCGAACATCTTGTCTTACATGTTGGCGTAACGCATTAACCCCCATAAAAGTTAGTTGCACCGCATCCAGTGCATTAATTCCGTTCTCGGGATAGGAGGCGGCATGTGCGGCTTTACCTTTGAACTCAAATTCATAATCGGTCATCGCCAATGCAGCTGAATCCAAAACGGTTTCATTTGCTAAATGAGCTTGAAACACAATATCAACGCCCTCAAAAGCTCCTTCTTTCAACATGTTAATTTTGCCGCCATATGTTTCTTCCGCTGGTGTACCTATGACTACAATTTTCCCCTCAAAATGCTCTTGTAACTTTGACAAAACAATCGCACATCCACACATAGTCGAGGCGATCCAATTATGACCACATGCATGACCATTTCCTGATGGCGTTTTGTATCCTGGCAACGCATCATATTCTGCTAAAAAAGCGATAGTAGGTCCTTCCCCAGTCCCAAATTCAGCTATAAAAGCAGTCTCTATTTCTTTTAGATGCGGATAGGGGAACGTCACCGTAAAATCGAAAGACTCCATTACTTCAGCCAAATACGCAGCCGATTTGTATTCTTCTCCACTAATTTCTGGGTGATGAAACAAATGATCACTAATAGTTTGGAATGTTTCTCTATATTCTTTTTCAATCTCCACTAACTTCTCTTGTAGCCTAGTATTCTTCATATAGATCTCTCCTATTTATAAATATGTATTGTCAAAACTTCTATAATAATAAGCTAATCATTCATTGCAGGTAATGCATTATAAGCAAAAAAACTTGCCACTCCCATAAATTTAGAATTAAAGTGAGGTTACCACACGACACTCAAATCCCTAAAAAGAAAGTGACATGTTTGATCCTTCAATTATTAGCTTATTCACTTGAATACATCAAGTATCAACACATAATTATTAGTACTTTACTGTCGGAAGTGTGCGATACGATAAGCCGATTGCCAAGCACCATCAAAAACTTCAGGTTGAGGAGTTTCCCGTGCTGGAGGAAGAATCCTGTTGCAAAAAAAGCGTCATCACTACCCTTTTGAGCTTTTTTCACTAATGCAATGATCGGAATCCCTCCTTTCTGTTAATGCCTACTATGTATTAGACAAACTACTACATCATTTAGCTTAACTTTTTCCAAAAAAATAACCGCCCATGAAAAGGACGATTATTCGTAGCGCACGTAGGTCTATTCATTTCAGTTGGTTCCATAGTTCTGAAAACGTCCGTTGATTCATCTCAAAGTAGACATCTGTCATACTATAATAAATATATCCGTCCTTCAGAAGACTAAGTGTCACGAAGGAACCATCCGCCAATTGTAACGACAGTTCTCTGAATTCCTCGTCGTTTCTTGACGTATTCAATGGATCTGACTGTCGTTCGCGAGCTAGCGGCTTCGTATTGTTCAATTCTTCCACAAACGTATTCACAGTCGCTGTATCTGCAATCTCATGATAGCGATCCATGTCACGTTCTCGCTCACTAAACGTTCTCCACCGTGCCGAAACTACATTTCCCACCAGCTGCAACTTGCCAAAAATATCTTCCCCACTACGTACCGTAATACCGTTAAGATGTTCGTAAAACCGTGCATATGCGATTCCGTCTTGTTCTTCATACGTCATTATCCTAAAATCGCGGTCATACCCTTTCACAGAATAGACATCCATTTCTCCGACAGTGGAAGCGAGCTCTTTATCATATTCCTTTTGTTTACTCCATTCATCAATCGTTCCTGTCGTTATGCCCAATATATCATCTCGTAACGCTTTTGCATCTTCCGCGCGTATTTCTACATTCGTTTCAGTATAAATTTTCCCATTATAGACGATCAAACCTACCATATCCGCAGTAGAAGTATTTGTCGGCAATGAAATGGCTGGAACGTTTACACTACTGTCTCCGTCCGATATGCCTTTCCCTGTACAAGCAGCTAAGACGAGCCCTATAAATAGAATACTGGATATTTTCTTCATAAAACCTCTCCTTTTATTTAGTAGACGGCAGACCATTGTGTACGTTACATCATTTGACTCTTTTTTAAGGTCATATTCTCTTTTTGTATTCATATGGTTTACTAACCCACTCTACAAAAGCAAACACTAGTGTAACCCCAATAGTCATCATTATATTTTCAAACCAATGAATTTCCGAAGTGGAAAACCATTTCCAAATAGTGAACAGCACAAAAAATAGCAGGGCGAATTTGAATCTTTTTTTCACGACATCCATCCCCTCTCCCTAACTCCACTCTGTGATAGCGTGATCTATCACAAAGAACTAAAAAGAATACAGCTCCCTTATTTTTTCTTTGGGCACTTTATGTGAGTGACTCATATCAACAAAAAAAGGTAATTGCCACTCTTGTGTGTTCATCGCTTGTTTACTAGTCGGTCGATCCCAAACTGGATACACTCGCATAGCCATTTTCCCTTTTGTGGAGCTAGACCTCAAAATATTCTGTTTGAGAAGTAGCTCTTTTGGAAAAATAAATTGTCCGAACTCCGTTTCACTTGCAAACGTAGTAATGACTAATAAGTCAGCCGCTTGTTCATAGGAATAGGGCTGATTTTTGTCATGTTCATCTTTCTCCCAAAACGCTACAAATTGCCCTACTTTTGTCGCCGTGACATTCGCTACTCTGAATCGAATGGTTGTAGACGCAATTTGAAATATGCCGGCCCCATAGGCAGCGTTTTGTTTTTCTTCTTGAATCGACTGCACTATCATATGATTCGGTTCGTACATCATTTTATTTATATAGGATAGGGCTTGATGAAAATCTTTCATTGAACTACTCCAATCCGTTACTTCTTACATGATCTACTCTTTTATATTTGCATACTCGTCTGGCAGCAAAGCAATTACGAAGAAATGGGTACTTTAATAATAGTTAGCAGATGTCCTTCTGGTACTATAAGTTGTTTTGGGGTATTTATTTCATGTAGCAATAAGTTAGATTTTCTCTGCACATGTAGTTCCTCGTGATTTGAATTTACTAAATGAGCTATTTGCACAGTACAAGCTTCATACGGTGCGGTGTGATTACGGATATATTGCAACAATTCCCGTAGTTGCCACTCTTTCTCTACACCATTCATAATTTCTCTTTGAATGGGATAATCAAATCCTGAAATGATCCACGGCTCAGTCTCTAAAATTTCAAGTGAAGCATTTCCGCATCCTAATTTTTGGTCTGATGCTATGAAATAGTAAGATGTCACATTTGCACCCCTTTACAATAGAGTAGTTCCATTGTTAGACAGAATGAACTCGTTGATCTACGTACTAGGCGGACGTGTTCTGTTAGGCGCGAGGAGCACCACACCCATCCACTTCGCTTCGTTGGATGACCTGTAAAGGCAAAGATGTGCTCCTTCTCGCTGCGCCTCACTCGCAAAAGCCGTTCTTCGTTACGGCTCTCACTGATCCTACAGGAGTCGCTGGTTTCCACTCCGGTCAACTAGATGAATGCTATATCAGAATCGCGCTCTTATCTTGAACAGCAAATTTAGTTTTCAGCCTGATAACTTCACTCTATGAAGTAAACTTACCTTTACATCTTCATTTGTTTTATTTTGAAGTGAGTAGACAGATAAAGTGTCTAATGTAAATTCATCTGTAAGATTAATACTTAATAGTCCTTGCTTTTCTTCTTCCAGGATTGTGTCGAGATTACACAGAGTACAATGAGGTTTATAAGGAAACGGGCTTTCTTTGAAGTTAATTTGAGAATCACTTATCTTTAGATGGATTTCCCTTAGGATCTCCTCATTTTTTATTGTAAAAAAGAAGATATTTGTGTTCGGAAAGTTTAACACGTTGGAAAAAGAAACCTTAACTGGTTTTGTTTTATTAGCAATCTTGTCTACTTCTTCGAATACACGACTTTGATCTTGGCCTGCTAAGAATACACCTACTCCGCTTGAACCAGTAAGTGTGATTTCTGCGGGTAAAGCATCAGGATAGTTGTAATTCTCTCTTATAATCTTTACCTTTTCTGAAATATGCTTTGGTAAATCCAAGACTATATATGTATCATTACTGAAACAATCCATTTTTCAACTTTCCCCTTTCCTAATTTTTCACCATATTTAACAATAAGTTATATCGTAAAATGGCTCGATTGAAGCACAACTATTGGTTGCAAAAAAGCACCTCATAGGTGCTTTCTAACTGATTGTACTTAGATATAAGTCAAGGGAGTCTTCTACTTCACGTTCTACTAGCGCTATAAAGTCACTATAGTTTTCTGTAGTATGTGCTTTGTCGAGCGCTTCATAATAGGCCAATCGATTTTCCACTTTAATAATGACTGGAGGAAATCCTTCTTTCATTACCTCCAAATTAAGCAAAAGTCTTGATGTACGTCCATTTCCATCTATAAAAGGATGAATGCCTACAAAAATAGCATGCAACGTTGCTCCACGCTCAACAGGATGAAGATAACTACCTTCGTTACGATACCAATTCATCATTTGTTCCATTTTTTCTTGGATTAGATAATGCGCTGGTGGTATATGCGTAGCGCCAGAAATAAAGACTTGTTCTTTACGATAAATACCTGCGTACTCGTCATGAATTCCTTTAAGTACTAACCGATGTAAATTTTTTATTTGCCATTCAGAAAGGGGTTCGTTCATTTGGACAATTTCTTCAACATAAGTAATAGCATCACGATGATTGATGACCTCCAAATGTTCTCTTAGTGTCTTACCACCGATTGTAATTCCTTCAAGAACCACTTTCGTTTCATTTATGGTTAAGGTGTTTCCTTCAATGGCATTCGAATTATAGGTCCACTCTAGAAATAACTTTTCTCGTAAACTTTTCAATGTATATTTTGGTAAAGGACGAGCAGCATCTAATTGTGCCTTCTTTTTATTAATAACTTCAAACAAATGAGTAACCTCCCAAGTATACAAGTAGAGCATTTCTATTATTGTACCGCATAATGGAAAAGTTCTATACTAATTGATATTCATCATATTTTTCAAATTAGAACTATGTGATGTCAGTTAATTATTTCTTTTACATCTGTTTTGTCTTTATCACGCAAACGCCCCCATTAATTGAATATCAATAATCTTTTTAATACTTCAATACCATAATACCAGAGATATACCAGAGATATCCAAAAAACCTCCGAAGAGAACCCGCTATACGAAAACCCCTCTATTCTTTGCCTCACTATCGCTTTTGAATTTATAACAAACCATCACTTCTGCTTGCACAAGTTCAAGTACCTATTCACCAAAATTATTTAATAACTCTTCTTCAGCCGTATCTGCACCTTTAAGAGTATCTTGAATTAACACCGTTGCAATTGCTTCTTCACAAGCTGATGTTATTTTAACATCATCCCTTTCGTAAACGGATGTATCCTATAAGGTGCTGTCAATTTCAAATGCTGTCTGTATGTTTATTCCATGCAAACTAGAATACTTTTTCAAATTGATTCAACATAAAACTTGTTTTGATTTTTCGCAACAAATCACACCAAAACATCCCGCTTCTTCTCTCTCAACCACATCAAAATCATCGCAATACAACTCAGAACAATCATTACCCCATATAACGTCGGCACTACCCATTTCGCTGTATAGAAAGCAATCATGCCAACTAACAATACCTTTAGACCGTAGCTAATCATGCTCACAATGAACGGAATTTGAACGCCAATTAAAGAAATCATATTTGGCACAATACTAGAAAATACCATTGCAAGGAGCGCAAATACAAATCCAAGTGCGTAAATAGCGAGTATCGTCAGCATGATATACTGAAAGAATGTTGGATCATACCATGAGTTACTTGCGATGAACATATGTACTGGCACATCAAAAAACATCGCTGTATCATTAAGTGCATAAATGCGGAAATAAATAAGAAGTAAAGCTGTAATGACAAGAAAAGTTGACAAGGAACCAGCAAGCACTTTTGTTTTATACAAGTTCCTACCTTTCTTCGACGTATATTGAAGATCAAGTAATCGTTGTGACCTATCTTTTAGAAAGATCGGTGAAATGACAATCACCACGCTTAATAAAATTGTTATTGCCACACTCCTAATAAAGTTTTTATAATTGTCATACACGACATCAGTATAAACCTGGTATAGCTTCTGTTCCTTCATCTCATCTATACGTGCTTGCTGTTGAACAGTTGGATTTTCGAGAAACCAATCTAAACTACTCTCTTTGCTATCATGAAAATCAAGAAGACTCCGCCTTTCCTGAAGCTCCCAGAAAAGATCCACTTGTTGTTCATGGAACAGCTCATTACGCAAGTCACGCTGCACATCCGTTTCATTATCCCAATCATAGTTCACAAGTTTTTCATACGTATCCATATCAGCATCGACAAACGCTTGTCTTGATTGTAAATACTGATCCGCCTTCTTCACTTCTTCCTCGTATACGTTCTTAAAATCGACAAACTCCGCCTCATCCATATGCGTCCCGTACTTTTCAATCATTTCAATGCCAATTCGATAAGAATCTAGACCAGGTCTACCATTCGGGAAATGAGTAATATCAAACTCAATGAGTAAGAAAAACAACAAACTATTGACGATTACGAGCAATAACATCATTTTCAACGTTAATATCTTCTTTAATTCATGCCATAAAATCCGCATCGTTGCACCCCTTCACTGAATATCTTGCTTCCTGAAATAGCACATCACTTGCACACATAATGCAACAACAATAATCGTTCCTACCGCGACCGTCATCCACTCATAATGCTTGAACATGACAGCATTACTCCCCGTAAAGAACATATGTGGATTGACGACAAGCGCCGCTAAATTATACCCAGCATAATCTTTCAAAATAGAATTTGATGGCACGAAGCCAGGTAACAAAAAACCAATTGTAAATAAAATTGCAATGATAAAAAATGTCGCATAACTATTTTTCACAACAACGGCAATCGCAAACGCAAGTGCTGTAAATAAAAGCATACTCATATAAATCAACCCAATGACTAACATTAAAAACTTCAAAAACGGCATTTCCCACCAAGTAATGTACGGGAAGTTGTATTCCCAATTGAACGCACTGCTAATTGAACTACCCCATAAATGTGTATAATCAAATACAGTAAAATACGTGCCAAATGTCACCAACATTAAAAGAACCGTCACAAGCGTTGCAATAATAAGTGATGCCGCCAGCTTGTCCTTCATTAAAGAACGCCCTCTTTTACTTGCATATGTATGGAGTTGTGTTCGATTTTCAAATTCAAAATTTGTCATGAATGCGGTTGCCAACACGACTAAAATTAATATTTCAAATATAAGATGAGCAGTGAGTGATCTAAATAGAAAACTATGCATCTGGTAAGACTTCCCTAAGAAAAACCACTCTTTATGCTCGTCATTTTGCTTGAGTTCTTCAAAACGTTGTGCAAGTTTACCGTATTCATGCCGTAAAACCTTTGCAGCCTGTCCACTTAACCCATATTTCAAAATTTCATTTTCCGCAACCATTTTTAAATCTATTTTTGCGTACTCACCGTCAATCGTATGGGCGAAATCCGCGTACATTTCTTTTAACTGTAATTGCTCATAAAGTTCCAGTTCAGCTTCACTAAAGTTATCAAGATCTGTCCATTCAACTTGTTCATACGATTTTCCAGTCATCGCTCTTAATTGTTCCATTTCTAGACCAATGTCATGATCAAGCTGCCGCAACGACGCTTTCGTAATTTTCAGTCCATACGTTTCTGATAGCTCGTTCGCTACTTTTAATTCATCTGAGATATGGGACTGGCTCGTAATCAAGAAAATATTATAGACCGAAAACAACACGAATAGTCCAATGAGAACGGGGGACGTTAATGCCTTTTTACATTCATGAAAAGTAATGCGCATCCCTATCACACCTCATCGCGGTATTCATATAAAAAGACATCTTCCAAATGCGCAGTTACAGGTGTCCAATCAGCAGTCGCTTCCCCTTTATGAATAAAGCGCACACACATACAGTCTCTCTCCTGCCTTTCCGACAGGATCACCGTTTGCATCCTAAATGCTTCTAATTCATCGTAGCGAATCGACGTTTCAAACACAGAACCATCCAGCGTTGCACAAATTTTTCCCACAGAATCCTGATACAGTACTTGCTGGTTTTTAATCATAATAATTTCATTCGCAATCGATTCGATGTCAGACACGATGTGCGTCGAAATAATAACGAGTCGTTCGCGTGCAAGTTGTGTCAGCAAATGTCTAAACCGTGCCCGTTCTTTTGGATCTAGCCCAGAAGTTGGTTCATCTAATATAAGTATTTTTGGGTCGTTTAATAACGATTGCGCAATGCCAACGCGTTGAATCATTCCCCCAGAAAATTTCTTCATCTTTTTACTGGCCACATTAGTTAACGCAACTTTCTCTAGTAGCTCTTCAATTTTAGGAAGCGCCTCCTTTTTCCCAATCCCTTTTAGTGCCGCTAAATACAGTAAATATTGCTTCGGTGAATAATTTTTATAATAGCCAAAATGCTGCGGTAAATAACCGAGCAATGTGCGGTAATCTTCCCCCATATCGACAATGTTTTTACCCTCATAAAGGATTTCCCCTTCAGTTGGTGAAATCAACGTCGAAAGCATTTTAATGAGCGTCGTCTTACCAGCTCCATTTGGTGCAAGCAAGCCGTATAAGCCAGTTGAAAACGTTAAATTTATTTGTTGTAACGCAGTAAAATCCCCATATCTCTTACTAACTTCTTTCACAACAATCATCTTAATAAGCTCCTTCCATCTGTTTAATGCAAATTAACCTTTTCAACGCGCGAATATAATAATAAAAACTAACCATTAACACAAGTGCATAAACGAATAGTGGCATACCGACAAGAACCTCACTATAAAATGAATCATCAGCATACTTCAATACTAAGTTTACTGTAATCCACACAATAACCGTTGCCGCCACACTAAACAGCGAACGCCGCTTCATCATCGTGTATAAGAAGAAAATAGAGAACACGAATAACCCCGTCGTCGAAATCATAAATGCCCGCATAAAGTGAATATTTTCATAGACTATTATAATGAGTGAAATGCTAGCCGTATTGACAAGTATGGCAACAACACTGAAAATGAGCATACGAAAAGCAATCATTTGATAGACGTTGTATTTACAAGACATCTCTACTTCATACGTGACATTACTTATTTTTATCGCGTACGTATAAATTGAAAAGGCAATAAATAATAGAGGGGATAACAGAAACAACTGCGCATATAAATCATCTACATTTGTAACAGTTGATTCCGCACCTATAACAAATGGACCTACTACCCCGATAGCCATCATTGAAATGAGTGCAAGTATTGAATGTCCTGACAGTAGATGTTGTAGCCCGACTTGTTGGACCATTGTTTTCATATACAGATAAAAGGATGGTTGATGCCCAGTGCCCACTGCGACAATTTGACTTACCTGTTGCTGAATCGTTCGCTCGTCTGGCATTGGAATGTGGAACTTTTCTTTAGTCATGAGAACCCTCCTTCATAGTCTTTCTAATGCGCCTTAATGACGTATAATATTTCGTTTTCACCGTAGATAGCGGCATATCCTCAATCGCCGCGATTTCCTGAAATGTATATTCCCCAAATAATTTAAGACGCATAATTTGTTGAGAACTTGCTTCTAATTCATTCACAATCGAAGTCACTTTCTCGTAATCCTCTTTATATTCCAGTGAAATCGTTACATCATATGTATCTTCAATGTCAACCTCCTCAAGTGGCTCTTCAATTTGTGCATAACGATAACTTTTAGACCTGTAATAATCGACAAGTCTATTCGATGCAATTTTGTACAACCACGTTCGAAACGCGGCTTTCTTGCTGTCATATCGCTTAATGGATTTCAGCACACTTATGAAAATTTCCTGCGTAAGATCCAGCGATAACTCATTATCTAGCGTTTGTTTATATAGATACGCATAGACTTCTTTGTAATACTTGGAAACGAGCGCATTTGCCGCAGACTCATTACCCGTTCGCTTTATTTTCTTAATCCAACGTACCTCATTGTCCATCTTTCATCACACGCTTCCCACACTATTTCTAGCCCCTACAAGTATATTCGTATTCGATACAATAATAGTTTGAAAACAAATAAAAAAGTTGTCGGTAAGGAGTAAATTACTTTGCTCTTTATCGACAACTTACCTATTAGATTTCTACTTTCTCGGTAAATCCGAAAATTCCTACAATCAATTGTAGGAATTCTTCTATTACCTTAAAAATCAAATGTATTAGCAACCCAAATAAAATCCAGTAAGTTGCAATTGCAATAAAGCTGAGTATTATTGCAACAAAAAATGATTAACGCTCTAAATAAAAATCCCCATTATTTATTAAATAACCTTTATGTTACTTGTTAAAGTTACTGGCCCTATCGTTGAACGGGTGCAAATCCATATTCCAGAATTGCACCCGATTATTGATATAGGTAACTTGGTTAACCCTCCACAAGCCCATAGTATTTAAATAGCTTTCCCTCTGATTCAACGAGTAAAATTGGCCCTCCAACTTCTCCCTTTTCTTTAGCCGAATAGATTTTCGAACCAACAGGCAATTTGTTCGACATATCATCCTCAAAGTTTGTATCTGTATTATTTCTTGTTTTTATTTCTCCTACCTGTTCGTCTTTTGTTAAAGTCAGTTCTTCAACCCAATCAATTCCAGTCTTATAAATCACACCATCAAATTGAAATATATCAGCCTCAGGATCTGATGTTAAAATCTCTTTTGAATCAGGATTTTCAGTTGTATGAGTTTCTGTTGTACTTGTAATTGATGAATTAGAACATCCAACAGCTGTTAATAAAATAAAAACAGACAAACTTAAAAATAATATTCGTATTCTCACCTAATCACTCCTTTTATCGTTAGACGGATAAAGGTTAAATAAGTTACCGATATATTCTGTAAAATGGCTCGATTCTTGAATAAGCAACATCTTGTTTTTATTGTTTTTCCTTAGATAAGTTGATGTATTCTTCTTTACTACTTAACTTTATTAAAAACGGATATATCAATAAAACAATAACAAATAAAGTAGGAAATAAACTTAGCAAGATCGCTCCTGGAATGTCAAAGAAAATCTTTAAAAGGAGTGGAAGTAATACAATTGGAGTTAGAAAGGCATTTATTGTTTTTGATTTTTGTGTTTGATATTGTCTTTCTCCGCAATAGGGGCAAGTCATTGCAGGATCCAAGGTAAAAGTCTTTTTGATGGTTTGTTTCCAACTCCACTTACTATGGCAATTCTCGCAATTCGGCATTTAAATCCCTCTTATTCCTCATTCTTGCTCGATTGCGATACAAGCGTGATCTTTTATAAAACAATTATCTCTGTTTTAATCTTCATTACCTGAGTAATCTATAATAACTTTTTTACAACTCTCACAAAGATAAGCGTCAACATAATTGATTGAAAAACGATTTTGTTTTGATAACAAAACTGATCCCTTACTGAGACTTGGTTCAACACTCAATTTTGACACTTTGGGCACCCAAGCAAGCCTAGTACCACTTTGTATATAACCTTTTTTCATTTCTTCATCACAATTCGGACAATTATTTTTATTCATATTACCCCTCCTACAAATTATTAAATTAAATGGCCCAATAGTTAAACTTCTTATAAATGAATTACAAACTCTATACCCGTTGGCTTCTCCTTAAAATGGTCACTATACTCTTTGACAACTAACTCCAGTCCTGAAAAATCGTCAGGTAATGGTGGAGAAATAATATAACTGTATTTGAAATAGCCTGTGGATCCGCTTCCACCATCTTGCCGACAATCGTACTGTTCCCCTAAAGATAATTCAAAATCACTCTGCTCATTCATGTGCGGTGAATCATTTATACCATCCCAATCGACATTAAGATTTATTACGCTTGCATTCTCATACTGCCGTATAAAGGTTATTGAATATAAACGCTCATCTATTTCAACTGATTTTAAAACAGGGATATGCTTTCTAAATCCAGTCGGTTCAACACGAGGTCTAAAAAGTTCTTTCATTCTTAGCGTTTCGAAAAAGGAACTTAAATAATCTTCATATAGATCGTACTTTGTAGCCCACTTTGAGATAGCGTCTTCAGATGGAAACCCAGGATTATCGTTCGAGAGATCTTTACGTTGTTTTAATAAAGCACAAATTTGTTCGTCTATAGGGTAAAGTTGTTCATCATAATGGTTCGTTGGACGTTCAAACGGCATTTGCTTCATTTTATCCCCTCCTCAATTTTATATCTGAACTACAATTTTAATTATTATAACATCAACAGAAAATACTAATCTTTTTCAAGCTCATTTCTTAAACAAAACTGGTCCGTTTGGTGAATGGGCACAAGTCTTTGTACAAGAATCGCTCTCGATTACTTTAAATGAAATAACCATAAGCGAGTGTGCCTGCTAAGCCCAATAATAAGAGTGTTGCACTGAGGGTCGCGCTTGTACTACCTTTCTTCCAACTTATAATGCTCGTTGTGAACTAACTACCAAGCAACATTATGACTCCGATATGTTGTAACCATTTCGTTGCTGAAAAAATTCCAGTGAATAAAATTAATGTCCCTATAACAGGAATTCCCATGCCAAGATAAACAGAAGGACGCTTTAATTCTGTTCTAAATTTACCCCGATCTTTCTTATCCATTTTCATATAAATACTAGCGAAAAAGAGTATTGGTATAATCCATATTGCAATTGTCAAAAACTGAATAAATAACACACCTATCATATCCTTACTGTTTTTTTACAATCTGGTCTTTTTTCAGAATAATCCTTTACTCTTTTGGAAGTACTCCTTTTGTGATTTTCTTCATCGCTTTGTCCGATATAGTTCCAATACTAATAAAGACAAAGAATAATATGACAAGGAAAATAAAAGCCTCTAAGAAGGGACTCTGGAATTTTCCTTCAATCAAGTTTTTCCCGTAAACTATAAGGGCTGTTGAAGTACCTACCGTGAAAATAAAAGTTATAATAACACCTAAAAGTTGAGTTTTACTAAGTTTCTTATACTCTTTCAAAGTCTCTCTATTTTTTATAAATGCACGTGCCATTAATAGCGCAAGTAATATAATTAACACATAGTTACCCAAGTTTACCCTCCTCAAAATGGTTCTCTAATGGTGTAATCCTTATGCCACCATTGCGCCCATTTATTGATTAACGATTGGTTTCTTATGAGCTGGCTAGTGAAAAAGCGTTCTAGTTTCAGAAGAATAGACTTATTTTATACCTTAGTGTATATAAGATTCTCCTTTTTCGAAAATGAAAACCCTGTCTCATCAAAGGTATTAAAAATTGATACATAACACTCTCTCACTGAAAAACCTAATCCGCTTAACCATACGTTTGAGTGGATCAGGTTATCTTTTGCATCAATTGCCTCTTGAGTCATTTCGATAACTTCAATTTTTTCTATCTGTCTTCCAATAAATAAAGCGGTATTTTCTATTGCATTTTTTCGCCATTCCAGATTTAATTCTTGATCGCCATACCAATCTACTGTTTCTTTTAAATCAATTTCATCCCAAGTAACAGCAATTTCATCATCTTTAAACGAACAAAACTCTAATTGTTTTTCTCCAATTAACAAAATTACAGGACAATCAGCCCAAAATTCACCGTCAGACGCTTCATGTACTGTCCAAACTTCACGTAAATTTGAACCAATGAGTGACTTTAACGTAGCGCCATGCTCCTTGATAAACTCATTTTTATCAGTATAGAATTTGGGGTTGTAATCTTTTATACCGAGCATTGTACACCTTCCTCCAACGACTTAAATTGGCTTTATTTCGGCATTTCTTGTTAAACACTCCTTATTCCAGAAATAACGCCTGATTGTAAAAGTTCCGAAATCATTTAATTTTTTCTATAGTGAGTGTATGGATTCTGACTGGGGCTATTTCCATAGTCGTCCCATCATGTCCAACTCTCACCTTATCACCTACTTGAAACGTTTCTTCTCTATTCTCAGGGAGATCGATTACAACGGATCCTGAAAGGTTAGTATCGTTTGCTTTAATTTCAGAAACGTACGCTGTTCCACTACTATAGATTTCTTCGATTGTTCCTATAAAAGTTACTTTAACGCCTTGCTCACAATTATCTAAACCCCAGAACAGTAAAACAGCAACTACTATCAAACAAAAAGATAGAACAATAGTAATCACTATTGTTCTCTTGTTATTCATTTATTCTTCTACATTGTATTCTATTTGGTTCGCACCACTAGTTTGAATCTATCTTCTCTTTGGATCAACTATCCTTCGCATCATTGCGACAAGTACAAAAAAGTTAAAGAGTGAATAGCCAACGCATATCCACTCCTTTGCAAATTTTTACTCATTAAATAAATTTTCATCTAGATAAGCAGCAGTCCAATGAAAAGGTTGCACCTCTGATAAAGCCTTAAAAACTAACTCTTCTCCTGGCACAGTAACTGCCACTTTTACGTTTGGTCCCCAATAAATTAATCTTTCCTGACATACTCCACACGGAGAAAGCACCTTAAAAGCTGAATGTTCATCATCTCGTACTACACATATTGAATGGGTTACCTTTTGGTTTAGTTTATGAGCTTCTAGAATTGCCCCTGTTTCGATACAGAGTTCTGTAGAAGCAGCAATAACTTCAGGTGCCACGCTTGTCAAAATCGTACCATTCTCTAAAGCCATTGCTGCAGCGCCCCCCCCAATCAAAAGGATATCTCTTCTTAATTAATTCCACCGCTGCATCGAATAATTGCCTTTCTATGTTCATTTATATTCTCCCAACATATCATGTTTTATTTTCTGTCTGTTTGACCAAATGGCTCGATTCTAGCAGAAATCTATACAATTACAAGAAACGTTTCTTACTCATCTACACGTAAAGGAATAGTTGCTTGTAAGATCATTATGGATTTCTACTATCTCTTCTCCTCCGTTTTTATGACATTGTGAACGTAATGCACCGATTTCTTTCGTATTAAAATAACTAGCACTAGCAATTAAAAAAGAAATAACTAGTAAAAGCGTGATTCCAATCAATAAAACACCTGTAAACTATTTGTTTTCGGACACACTCACTTTCTACACCACCTCTATGTTTCATCACTACTTCCGAATCTGTCTCAATTGCAATATAGCAATAGGCAAATAGTTTTCCCTCTAATTCAACAAGTAGAATGAATCGTCCCGTTGCCTTAGCTGAAGAGAATGTCACTATTAGTCTGACCTAGTCATAAAACCGAATTCTCTTTAACTATCTTTCAATTTTAGTAAATAATGCGTATATCCCTTTAAAGCATCCTCCGCTTCATCCAAGGATATCGTTTCCATCGCAACGTAAATATGGTTTTTCGTTATATAAAATGTAGGATTTGACATAATCCCATCTTCTACATACATCATATAATGTTTGATTTCTTTAGCATCTAATTCCTTTTTTATCCTATCATAGTCAAATATGGAACTCAGACCTTCAAAGTTTTCAATATTTTCACTTGCTAACTCATCATAATAGGTTTCGCCATAGTCTTTTATAGTCATAAATTCAAAACCTTCTGTCGGATTCTCTCCAAATGTTCCCGAAGTTTCATAGAAATAATTCTTTTTAATAGAAAACTCTACATTAGTGAACGTTTCGGTTACTGCTTTCAAGTCTTTTTGATATTGTTCCTCACTTATTGTAGATGGTTTACGCATATATGCTACTTCATCAAAAATATAGTCTCCATAAAAATCAGCTATAGTGAAAGACGTATGATCTGTAGATTTATTTGAAGAGCCACATCCTGCTAGCACTACTATCGTGACGATTTGTAAAAAAGCAATTACTATCATCTTTTTACTCATTTATCTTTCCTCCTTTTCTCATTACCCTTGATCGATACAATTTAATAAGATCGATTTAGTTTACTTCTACGACAAAATCCGTGTATGGCTCACCGTCAACCGTTACATCCATCTTCCAAAGTCCAGACTCGCCAAATCCTAGTTTCGCTTCCGTCTCTTCTCCAATTTCTGTGTCAATAAGTTGCTCGGAAGCCCCTGTATTTTGATGGGTAGCTATAATTTTGAATGTACTGTATTCGTTAACGTCCTCCAAAAAATACATACGGTACAACCTTCCTTGTTCTGCTGGAAACACCGGCTGATCAGGTCCATTTATGTTGATCATACCAAATTTTCCCTCAGTTCCATACAACACTTGGCTTTCCTTAGTAAATGTTGGACTTACCTTCCAGTCATCCGCTTCGTTGTCAGGTGCACATCCGACCAAAAATAGTAAAACTAGAATGATGAAAAAGTTAAAATTTCTCATTTTCCTATCCCTCCTCGTTACTTTAAATTATTTCATTTACACTGTGTCTCATTAGTAAGCAGACGGCTAAATGTTCGATATGTTACAGCGCTACTGATGTATTGTTTCCAACTGCTTTTCAATGAAGTGCTTTATCACGTGATCGCTATTACGCAATTTATATTAAATTCATCGTAGCTGAGGTATTTTTGTTTGTCAAAATCACTGAGAGTGTGGAAGCAATGAGTGGAGGCGGACTCTATGAGCGATTGCGGACACCCTATGAGCGCATACCCCAATCCTATGAGCGGTCGCGGACACCCTATGAGCGCAAACGGCAATCCTATGAGCGGTCGCGGACACCCTATGAGCGCATACCCCAATCCTATGAGCGGTCGCGGACACCCTATGAGCGCATACCGCAATCCTATGAGCGGTCGCGGACACCCTATGAGCGCATACCGCAATCCTATGAGCGATTGCGGACACCCTATGAGCGCATACCGCAATCCTATGAGCGGTCGCGGACACTCTATGAGCGCATACCGCAATCCTATGAGCGGTCGCGGACACTCTATGAGCGCATACCGCAATCCTATGAGCGGTCGCGGACACTCTATGAGCGCATACCGCAATCCTATGAGCGGTCGCGGACACCCTATGAGCGCAAACCGCAATTCTATGAGCGCGTCCACCACTACTCCAAACAAAAAAAGCACACTCCCCATCAAAAAGGAATGTGCTTTTCATTATTTACTGAAATCTATTTTTTTCGAAAGAGCGAACATGATCATACCGCCGACCGTCATCGACAATAATTCGCCTGCGCCGACCGTAAACCAGGTAAACCAGAACGGTAACCCATACAGCAACGTCAATTGACCTGCGATACTGAACATCGAGAAAGCGGCAATGAGAGCCATACAGACAAATTTCATCTTCATCGACTTCATATTCTTCGTCGCAGCACGGCTAATAATCAATACAAGAAACGTCGCAAGTCCACCAACGGGCACGTCCAAAAACCAAGTCGGTGAAAAGAAGTTCGCTAGCACGACACCTGCTGTAACAGCGATCACATATCGCTTGTTAAACAAAGCCAAGTAGTTGAACATTTCCGACAGACGTAATTGAATCGCACCGAAGCTGACGACCGCAAGCATGACCGTAACAGCCACATATAAGCTCGCGACCATCGCCATTTTGGCAATCTCACTGACAGCTGTACGCGGTTGCTCTTTAGAGAGTAACGTCATATCTATTCCTCCTTTATAAAACAGCACAGAGCCGTTTTAGTAATAACTACGGACAAAGGAAGAGAGAGCCTATCGCTCTTTCAAGAAGTTCCGTAGTGCAGCACAAAAGTCTGCTTGCCTAGTATAGCAGAAACAAACTCTGCTGGAAATCATTATTTTGCAGTCCACCCGCCATCAATCGGTATAACCGTTCCGTGGATATAACTAGACGCATCCGATGCCAAATAGACAGTCAACTTCGCCACTTCTTCCGGTTGCGCCCAGCGTCCAGCCGGCGTTTCCTCGGCTACCCATTTTGCCATCGCACCGTCACCTGCAAAATCCGCTGCATTCATTGGCGTCTCAATCGCACCCGGTGCAATCGCATTGACACGGATCCCCTCCCGGCAATAATCCATCGATAGCTGTTTCGTATAACCGACGACGGCATGTTTCGAGGCTGTATACGCCGCACCGCCACCGCCCGCCACCAATCCCGCAATCGATGCCATATTCACAATTACGCCTGACTTCCGCTTGGTCATACTTGGCAACAATGCATTCGTCACAAGAAACATCCCTTTTACATTCGTCTCAAGGATGCGATCCCACAACGCTTCGTCCGTCTCCAACGTCTTCGCAAAACCGTCCAGCACCCCAGCCGTATTACATAAAATATCGACTTCTCCAGCTTCCCTCACCGCTTCCAAAACCTCTTCATTTACACGAACATTTCCGACTGCATAACGAAATCCTTCGTACGTCCGTGCCAATGAATCCAGCCCTGATAGATCCCTGTCGAACCCAAAAACCTCAGCACCCTGTTCAAGAAACTCGATAGCTTGCGCCAGCCCGATTCCCGAAGCCGCCCCTGTAATAAAGACACATCTACCCTCAAATTCACCGTTCACTTTCTACTCCTCCAATCAAAAAAAGCTCATGGATCCCCATGAACTTCCACATCTTACTCAACAATTTTCCAATCATCCGCCAATAAATCACATACTGTTGGAGTAAACATCGTATAGCCTTCTCCTCGCACATTGATCACAAAATACGGGTTCATCGTCTCGCCATCCAATGTTTCTGCCGGAACCAGCTTCACATATAATTCCGCGCCGCCCCAATTCCCACGAATCACTTTTTCTCCCGCTTTCAGACGCGGCAAAATTTCTTCGAAGTTCATATCGTTCCATCCTTCCTCACGCACATACAGTTTTTCAGTACTTACAGAGTACCATAGCCGAGGTGGGTGAACAAGACAACAGGCGTGAACAACATTCTTATGAATACATCCTCCAAAAATACAAGCCACGTTCCATGATCGCTCATAGAATGTGGCTTGCTAGTTGCTCATTCTTTATTGCATAAGCCCGTCGGATGCATTGAAGTGTACTTTGTATCGACCGTATTCTGTCTCTGCGTTGAAGACGTATTGGTCGAATGTGTAAGGAGCGTCGGTGACTGGATCTAGTTCAATTTGTTGCGTTTTTGTAACGTATTTAATGACGACTTCTTTGTAATTGTAAGATTTATATTCCGCCTCAATCACTTTTTTCGCTTCGTCCACTGTAAACTCGAAGTTCTTTGTGCCGGCTGGCGTATACGTGAAGGAAGCTAATTTCCAATGACTATTTTGCTTTTTAAACGTGTAGTCTACGAAACCGCCAGTGGAAATGCCGTTTTGGAACTCAATCGTTTTGACATGGAGCGTATTCGCATCTGGTTGTGTAAAGTTAAAACGGACGAGCGGCTCCATACGCAACACGGGAAGCGCTTGGTTGTAGCACTCCATACACGCTTTTGCATAATAATTGACTAGCGTATTGTCCACAACATCTTTCGTAGCATATTTAGATAACTCCATCTTGATGTCCGCGTATGGCTGACCGTTCGTCTGTCCTTTTCTCATCGTTTGCTCAATTAAATAAGGAATTCGATTTGACAGATCCCACGCTTTTCCTTTGGTCATCGCATTTCCTGCTGGACGTGCATCGCGTACTAACATCGCACGGTATAAAAACTCCGCATAATGCGCGCGTGTCACAGATTCATTCGGTAAAAACTCTCCCTGATATCCTTTCGCTACCCCGCTGGAATAAAGAGCATTGGCATGAACGTAGCCCCAGTGATCAGGATATACGTCATAAAATGCGTTTTGCGTGGTCATGTGTAAATCAAACGCTAAGTCCAGCACTTTCGCCATCTGGATACGAGTGACAGGTGCGTCTGGGTTAAACCTTCCATCCGGCCCTCCGCTAACAATCCCCGCCTCAGATAATTTCATAATAGAAGAATAATACGGATGGTTCTTCGGCACATCATAGAATTTCGCCTTTGTACTCGTTGGCTGTGGCAACTTTAGCACTTTATCCAATAAAGCTGCGACGTGTTTACGGCTGATTAGCTCTTGCGGACGGAAATTCCCATCTGGATATCCACCGATATATCCTCTTTCCGCCATGTACTGAATCGCTTTGTAATTCGAATGCGTAGTCGGTACATCTTTAAAACTTTTAACTGCCGCTTGATTGACTCCTGTAAAAATGGTGAATGAAAGCATCACGAACAATAGTGTACCTACAACAACTCGACAGATCCCCTTCATAACCTTTTCCTCCCCGCATGTTTTTTCGCCGGCGGTAGCTGCACGATACTTGTTCATTCTATTTTACTAGATAGAATGCTATTCGTATACAATTAATAACAGAATATTCCGACTATTTTTCATATAGTTATGTATTGATAAGATTCTTTACCCCATTCCACGTAAAGTATGCATGTTTTTTAAAATTTATTTCAATTGTTCCCACTAATTGTAAAATATTATACTGTTATAAAGTTTTGTTCATTACGAATACCGACTCTATGGTAAGCGTCAAAAGAACCACACCTTCAAATGAGATGTGGTTCTCTTTATACTAGATAAGTATATATGTTGATTTATATTCCTTCTTTACCTTGATAACACTGTTCAGGCAAAGTCGAAGACCAAGGCATCAGTTGTTCCAACTGTTCGTCATCTGCCAGATCTAAGTTAGGCAGCTTTTCAAGAAGATACGTTAAATAGTGAGGGACATGCAGCTGATTTTCTTTCGCAGTTACGATCAGGCTGTACATTCTTGCGCTCGCTGTTGCGCCTCTAGGTGTGACCGAGAAGAGCCAGTTCTTTCGGCCGATCACAAACGGCTTGATGCTTCGTTCGGCACGGTTATTATCTATCTCCAGATAACCATCTAGAAATGGCTGCCTCAATTTCTTTTCCTGATTGACGGCATATGTTAGCGCCTCACCAAGCTTGCTTTTCGGCAGTACATCTATTCGGACAGTTTTTACCCAGGCGAAAAAAGCCTCCACTAGGGGCTCAATTTTTTTCTTGCGTACCTCAAGCCGTTCGGAAGGAGTAAGCTCCTTTATTTCTGATTCCGCTCCATAAATCTTGCCGATTTGGTTGACTGCTTCCTCTGTCAGCGTACGCCGCCTCTTCGATTTTTTCGGAATGGCGCGCAGGGCTTCATCAAATTTTCGGCGCAAATGTGCCCAACAGCCTGATAGCCGTACACTTTGCAGGCTTTCGTAAGCCTTATAACCATCTACATGAAGCGTACCAGCATAGCCTTCCAGAAATTGTTTCGGGTATTCCGATCCCCGACCAGGCTGGTAGTCATACACCACGCAAGGGACATCAAACTTCCCGGTACGGTACAGCCACATATAGGAAGTGGTAGAGGGACTGCGTCCTTTTTCACGCAAGACCTGCACACTGGTTTCGTCTGCATGAAGGTAGTCGGCTGACAAAATACGCTGTCGCATATTCTCATAGAGCGGTTCAAACCACCGATCGGACACATTCATTAACCAATTGGAGAGGGTCTGCCTTGAAAGCGGCGCGCCTGCCTGTCGAAAAACTTCCTCTAACCGATAGAGCGGCATGCCGAACAAGTATTTTTGAGTAATCAAAAATGACAGGATCGAGGGCGAGGCCATACTTTTTGGCAATACCGGATTGGGCATTGGTGCCTGAACAATCGGTGTCTGGATGCCTTCTTGATCGCAATGCCTGCAGGCATAGACTTCCCGTTCGTGTTCGACGACTTTCACTTGTGCTGGGATAACCACGAGTTCGCGGCGAACTTCTTTTTTCATGACATGCATTGGGTGACCGCAATCTAAACAAGCCTGCTCCTCTGGGGGCAAGCTGTATGTCACACTCTCCACCGGCAGATCGGCAGAGAAAGTCGTGCGTGTTTCCCGTGGAGTTTTTTTCGCAGGTGAAGATCCCGAAATCACCTCTTCAGGTTCTGAAGATGGTTCAGCAGAAGCATCTAGCAGTGCTTCTGCTTCATTAAACAATTCCATCTCCATCTGGCCTTTCGGTGCCTTTTCGCTGGAGCGTCCAAATTCCTTACTTTTTTTCAAACGAAACTGCTCCTCGTACCAAGACACCAAAGCGGACAATCTCGCGACTTCTTGTTCCAACACAGTTACACGGTCATTCTGTTCAGTTGTATGGGATGAGATCTTCTGATTAGTTTTCATAAAAGTAAAATTCGCCAAAAGCTGACAAAGTCCTTCTGCTTTTTAAAAAAACTTTGTGATTTATACGATTTTGTTTCCCAGTATACGGGGGAAGACTTTTCCTTCTTCAATAGTCAATCCATCGAGCATCCATTGAAGCTGGCGCGGGCTGATAGACGTGGTTTCTTCTTCTTGGCCGTCAGGCCAGTGAAAGCGGCCAGTTTCCAGTCGCCGGTAGTACAACCAGAAGCCATTGTAGTCCCAGTGCAGGATTTTTAAACGGTCGCGATCCCGGTTACAAAAGATAAATAAATTGGAGGAACACGGATTTGCCTGAAAGGTTTCCTGCACCTTCGCAGACAGACCATCAATGGACAGCCGCATATCCGTTGCGCCATGTGCCAGATAAATCCCCTGAATACCTTCCAGATTAATTCGCATCAGCCAACACCTCCAGTAACTCTTGTACCAGTTCGCGGTCGAAGCCGCTGCTGATCACTAATTTGTAGTCCCGATAATGAAGATCTACTGTGGAAGAAGGAAGGGCGACCGCAACAGATGACCAAGTGGTTTTGGATTCCAAAAATTCTCCTTTGCGTGTATCCTCCGGAGAGAGCCGCCTCCGTGCTTTTGCGAATTGATCATAGGAGAAATCGCTTTGTCTTCTGACCCACTCGGCCATATTTTCTCCACTTCGTCGCCACTCTTCGATGATTTCTGTCCATTCCAAATCGGTTTTACTGTGCTCAGCCAAGGGCTGAAGGGTTGGTTCATTCATTTCTCTACTTCCTTTCCAATAAGCTAGTCATAGTTTCTCATTAAAAGAGGAAGAGAGGAATGTGTCCTTCTTTTGACGCTTACACTCTATGAGCGAATACAACGATTCTATGAGCGCATAAGCACTTTCTATGAGCGAATACAACGACTCTATGAGCGCATAAGCACTTTCTATGAGCGAATACAGTGACTCTATGAGCGCATAAGCACTTTCTATGAGCGAATACAGTGACTCTATGAGCGCATAAGCACTTTCTATGAGCGAATACAACGACTCTATGAGCGCATAAGCACTTTCTATGAGCGAATACAACGACTCTATGAGCGTGACTTACTCGTGGCGCTCGTATGAATTTTGCGAACAGGGAGTAAAGCGGACAATCAGCGCTGTAGGTTTGCGTAAAGTAGAAGCCGAACGAAAAAAGTGACGAGAGCCATTGTCGACCCTCGCCACTTTCATTGTTCAATAATACATGCCTGAATCCGAATCCAACTGGACGGTTTCCGTATCGACATTCGTCGTAACAGTGAACGTATAGACGTCGTACGTATACTTCTCTTCCGTTACAATATCCTTTTTAGTCGCTTGTTTTTTAGAAACATACTTCACATCTACTGTGTCATTATAAGATAAAAAGTCATGGCGAATAATTTGTTTCGCTTCATCCACTGTCAGCTTGAAATTCTTTTTCCCGACCATTTCGTACGTATAGTCTTCCATCTTCCAAGTTCCTGACACTTTTTTGAATAAATAACCCACAAATCCACCATGTGCCAAGCCGTCACCAAATTCTACCGTTTCTACACTTATTCGATTCGGTGTCGGCTCGGTGAAATTAAAGCGCAAGTTAAATTCTGAACGCAATTGGAATGGGAATAAAAACTGGTCACACTCTGTACAGACAAGTGGATAGTATTCTTGAAGATTGCCTTCCACAAACTCTAGCGTCGCATATTTCAATAACTCCGGACGCAGTTGAGCAAACGTCTTTTTCTGTCTCTTTCCTTCAACTAATGTGTATTCAATTTTATTCGTCAACCGATTAGACAAATCAATGGCCTTGTTCTTTGTCACTTTCCCGAGGCTTGGATCTGCTTTTTTCGCTTGAATGGCACGGTGTAAAAACTCCGTATAATGTGCGCGCGTCACAGGACGATTCGGATAAAATTTTCCTGCATCCCCTCTCGCCACTCCACTGGAAGCTAGCGCATTCGCGTGTACATAGCCCCAATGATTGCGGTAGACGTCTTCGAACATATCGTACGCTGTCATATTGAAGTCATACGCCAAATCCAATACTTTCGCCATTTGAATACGGGTAATTGCTGCTTCCGGATTGAACTTTCCATCGAGCCCCCCGCTGAAAATTCCCGCTTCTGTCAAGTTCATGATAGCTGAGTAGTATGGATGGTTTTTCGGTATATCTTTGTAGACTACTTTTCCACCCGTATAGGCCGGCATATTGAGCGCTTTGTCCAATAATTTGGCTACGTGTTTGCGGCTAATGCTTTGGCTTGGTCGAAACGTTCCGTCGGGATACCCCGTAATGTAGCCTGCTTCTTGGATCGCTTGAATGGCGTTATAGTTCGGATGTTTCTTTGACACGTCTTTGAATTCCTTCACCGCCGCTTGACCTGTCCCCATGCCGCCGATTGACAGAGCAAAAGCTAAAGCTACGAGCCACGTGAGTTGAATGATTTTCTTCATTTGTTCCCTCCTCTGTTGATGTAATTAACTCTATTCCCTATTATCATTCTATCATTATAATACTAGTAGTTTGTAATCATCTTTTCACCTATGCCCACAAGTGAACGATAAAAAGTACCCGCGACAACCGCAGGCACTACTTGGTTTGGCTAGTTATAATGATAAAAATTAGTAACATCTATAATTTCTCTAAAGTTGTGGTCTTTATATACAAAGTTAGCTAAATGTATTCTTCACCTTTAAATCCCCGCCTACACTTGCACGTTGCGTTGGTGTAATTGCAGACTCCTCTGACTTTTTGAAAATACCAAATGGCTTGCCAACAGGAAGAAACTCTCTTTCAAAATGTTCATTTAACACAGCCGCTCCAGCACCGTAAAATGATAGTAAAGAAATGATCAATTCAGAGTACGCCGCCAATTGATGAGGGAATGCCCCGAGTAACCCAAAGCTGTCGAGCGCCAAGCCGATAAAAAGAAAATTGATAAAAAAGAAAATCGAAAATAATACTTTTGTCGTCTCCATAGCTCCGATCGTCATAAAAATTGTAAAGATCAAATACCCGACAAAAGCCAAACCTAACTGATGTGGATCCACCCCAGCAGCCAATGTCTCCCCAAAGACACCTCTTTGTAGCAGCCAAGACGCACCGACCGCCAGCCAGAATAAACCGTATGCTCCAAATGCCGTCGTGCCGAATGTATTATTGCGTTTTGAGTCATTGACGCAAGCGAACAGTTGCGCAAATCCTCCTAAAAAAATAGCCCACGGAATAACAAATGAGACCTCCGTAGTCAATCCTAACTTTTGTGAAGAAGCTACAAGAGTAACCATCGCTAGGCCGAATAAGCCTACTGCAGATGGGTCTGCTGTCACTACCTTCATCTCTTTCATTTGATTCCTACTCATGACATCCTCCCGAAAAAGCTAACCAAACCTTCTATATAATAGCATTTAATATTATTTTCACAAATTTTTATCTCATATTTTTTTCCAATTAATCCAGCTGATCAACCATTTGTGCGAAGTTAGTCAAAATTTAACACATTTTTTACAGACACAACGAAAACACCGTCACGAAATATCTCGACTCTTATATTTAATCATGCCAAAAATGAATAAACCAAAAGCGACTACAAGCAACCCAACAGCAGCTAGCCAATCCATTTCCTCAATGGGAAGTTTCGACACATAGCCAAATGGCGAAAGTTTTTCCATCCACTGCGGAAACTGAAATAAACCGCCCAAGTACAACGTTAAAAAACCATAGAATAGATAGAGCCAGACAAAGCCCACCATTTTTTGTGCCAAACCAATTACGCACGTACTAATTGCGATCATTACTACTACCGCAGGAAAATGAACAATCCCAGCTTGCCACACAGTTCCAAACGCGAATGGCTCTTCCATAGAAACTGTACCAGCTGTCCACAGACTGAAACCTGCAAAACTCAGCATGACAAATCCATTGAACAAGGCCAACACCACATAAGCACCTAGTAATTTCACACGCGAAACCGCACGACCAAGTAACGGATCTACTCTCGACTTGCGTTCTTCTCCTGCTAGTTTATGGATGGCTAACAGAGCAGGAATAGTTCCGATAAAAGCCAATACCGCCATCAACATCGGTAAAAACTGTGTAGCAAGTGAACTATGTTCATCCGCCACAATCATCGAAGCAAATAGTTCATTGCTTCGGAAGAACTTATCCAAGTCGCCGAGAACGGAACCATAGGATAATCCAAGCACCAACATACCGATCGCCCACGAGATAAAAGCTGTTCTCTCTAAACGCCAAGCGAGTCCAAGTGGTGATTGTAAAAATCTAGTGGCATGTGCACGGCCACTTCTCGATGGTAACAAACCCGAGCCTAGATCTCGTTTCGCATGGAGAGCGATTGCTAGAACGAATAACAGTAGACCTCCAACAAGTAATAGCGTTACATACAACAAATCATTTTCACTAAACGGCTGAACCTGTGCCAACCAGCCAAACGGTGGAATGATTTCTGTACCCGCGCTCGCAGTAAATAACTACTAATCATCACCGCAAACGACAAACCAACCGCGGCCCTTGAACTTTCCACAAGTTGCGCACAAACCGCCGTCACACCTGCAAAAAACAACCCAATCGCACCAAGTCCCGCACCATACATGAAGGATCCCCATACATCCATACTTTCCAATGAAAGACTAAACAAACCGACACCGATTAGCACAGAAAGAACAACATTCATGACCACCAGCACTAGTATCGAAGCCATCAATTGCGAGTGTCGCGAAATGGATAAAGAACTCAGTAATTCCACCTGACCATCTTCCTCCATTGCACGCGTATGACGCACCATCAATAAAATATTCATAATCGCGACCGCAATCCCAGTCATCAATAACATCTGATGCGACACCATTACACCTAGCGTATAATGTGTTAAATCAGCTGGACCGACCATCGCCGTCATGACAGGGTTTTCCATCGTAGCCGCCATCATATCGCGATCTGTTTGGGTCGGATATAAAGTATTCAGCGCTGGCGGTACAAGTAACGTCAGCGCCACAATTCCAAACAACCACCATACATAGCGCAATCGATCTTGCCGGACGATAAACCGCGAGAGACGCAACGTTCCCGCAAATCTCCCGCGCATCATGATTCCCTACCTTCTACAGTTTCCTCATAATGACGCATAAATAAATCTTCCAGCGTAGGCGGCGTACTTTCAATTTTTCGTATACCATGCTCACTCAATTTCCGCATAATCTCTTCCATTTCATCTGCGTCCGCTTGAAATGTCCAACCATTTTCTGTCTCTGTAACTTCGTGAATACCTTGCCACGAAACGAGTGACTCCAGTGGGATACTCGTCTCCACCGTCAAATGCATACGAGTCAAATGCCGCAATTCATCCAACGTCCCGCACTCAATCAAACGACCTTGCCGAATAATCCCGACACGATCGCAAAGCTTTTCAACTTCAGACAGAATATGACTCGACAGCAACACCGTCTTGCCCTCTGCCTTCACTTCCGCCACGCATTGCTGAAACACTTTCTCCATTAACGGATCAAGTCCAGACGTCGGTTCATCCAACAAAAATAACTCCGCATCCGAAGCAAATGCCGCGACGAGTGCTACCTTTTGCCGATTCCCTTTCGAATACGTGCGACATTTCTTCGTCGGATCGAGCTGAAAACGCCGAAGCAATTCATCACGCTTTTGTTCATTACTCTGGCCTTGAAGGCTCGCGAACAAATCAATCACTTCGCCACCCGTCAACTGGGGCCATAAATTCACATCTCCCGGGACATACGCAATGCGACGATGAATCTCTACTGCGTCACGCCACACGTCCTTGCCGAACATCTTTGCAGTTCCGTTCGTCGCCCGCAACATCCCAAGCAATACTCGAATCGCAGTCGACTTCCCTGCCCCATTCGGTCCAATGAAACCGAACACTTCTCCTGATTTCACAGCTAAATCCAGACTACTCAGTGCATGATTCTTGCCAAACACTTTCGTCACTTGCTTCATCTCAATGACGTTCATCTCTATGCCCTCCCTTTGTTTAAGTCAGAGCTATTTTATTAATCTTAGCATAGAAATTGTAGGATGAATATTCTGATAGTTAACGAAAAAAACGTAAAGGATAGACCTCTACGTTTTAATCGAATACCATATCATCCTCTTCACTAACGATCGCGCTGACATGCAAGTACGGGCCTAGTGTACTGACCCTTACCGTAATACCGTAGTAAATCCGGTGACTGCCAGGTGCTACTTTGCTTTCGGGGAAGTCGATAAAAAACTCACCGGCTTTTTTTGGTGTGATGCGGAATGTGTTCGTTCCTTTATCTCTCGTCACTGTTGCGATTTGCTCACTTCCTTTAGGTAACACATGCTGGCCCAGTTGCGCTCCTTCCCACACCTTTACGACTTCACTCGTTTTGATTGGTGTCACATGAACAAAATAATAAAATTTATCTAGTTGTTCAGTGGACGTCAGCCAGTAGCGCACTTCTTTATCGTCCATATAACGCACAGTCGCAATGAATGTCCCCGGCTGATCGATTGAAATCGTCGAGCAATATTGCAGTGTCGTATTTGTACATGGCTTGAACTCTACGTGATCGTTCACCAATTTTCCTTCCGCCGTGGAAAGCGTGATGGATTTCGCACGGGTTAACGCTTCATTCGTCTCTGTTCTAGCATCATCAAGCCAAAGTTGTACGGGTGTCGAATAGATATCATCCGTCTCTTCCAATGAAATGTTCCATTCATCATCCACTTTTTTCACATGAACATAGTATTTCCTGTAATTTTTATGCTCAGGTCGGCTGGCATCAGCAAATGTAGAAAAATGCAGTGTCGCCGTGCCTTCCTTCTTCGGAACTAGATGAATTTTCGTCATAAGATTCGGTTGGCTCGGCATCTCGCTACCAGGCACAATATCAACTATATCCGAAGTCGCTTTGCTGACGTCCGCGAACCTCTTCCATTGATAGTCTTTCGCATAAAGCGTCACGATACCGGGCTTTACATCTTCCGCAGCTTTCAATAACTTCGCCGCTTGCCCTCTCGTAATGGAAGCGTTCGGACTAAATGTCGTAGGAGACGTTCCCGTAGTGAGCCCAAGCTGATATAAACTATAAATGCCGTCGCGGTGACTATTTTTATGCACGACATCTTTAAATCCATAATCCGGATCACGATACAATGGCAAATCAAACGCTTTGACAAGGATCGAAGCCATTTGCGCACGTGTAATCGAATCATTCGGGCCAAAACGTCCATCGCCATAGCCGTTGATGACACCTTTTTCTGCTAGTGCTGCAATCGCTTGGTAATAGCCGTTTGCCTTCGTAACGTCTGTAAATTTAGGCTCTTTGACATTCGTCGTTTCTAGTCTGATCATCTTGACAATGATCGCAGCCGCTTGCCCACGCGTGATAGGGTTGCTCGGTTTGAACATACCGTCCGGATACCCACCAATGACGCGACGTTTCGCCAACTCATTGACCGCTTCCGCAAAGTGTTTTGTTGAAGGGACATCCGGAAACCGTTGAATGCTTGCGGCTACGTTAGATATCGGATGAACGACGAGGAGTAGCAATAATCCAAACGCGATCCATAGTTTTCTCATTTTTCATCTTCCTTTCCATCGTTCTTTCATAGGTTGCTGTACAGACGGTAAATTCGAGAAATAGTTTCAAACTTTTATTAATGTATACAAAAAAACGCACAGCGTATTGCACGCTCGTGCGTTTCGTTATTTACCACTTTTTCTATTATCCACGTCATGTAATTTGTTCCATCGTCTACTGCACTACTCCAACTTCTGGACGAACACCAACTGACTTCCCGACACAAACTCAAGGATTCTCTCGGGAGAATCCTAACGACTACACTAACTCTACAATCCCCCGTCAAGAGCATCTCATTTCCAAAAAATTTTTTTTGGATAAACAAGCTCGTTATTTTCTGTATGTTTGACAATCTGGCCTGATTGAGACACTAACCTTCTGCTGTTATTGCACTCGATTCTGTTCATACACAATTTTTTATGCACCGGTTAGTAAGAAAAACATAAACAATAGAACAACCGCTATAACCAAAGCCCCTATAATAAGACGTTTCAAAACCTCACCACAATTATCCGTTACTTCTCAATTTAGCCCAATTGTTAAACGAACCCTATACATACTCTCGTTACATCAATGATATTTTTCCTATAGTACATGAAAATAACATCCCACCGATTACTGATCGTTTGCTCGTTTGTCCATCTGAGCAGCCATCTGTTTTGCGGTTGGACCCTCCTCATGCTGTAAGTGATCGACGATGCTTTGATAATCTGTCGCATTTCGATTTTGGCTCATCTTATAAGCAGCCTGCATTTCATCTACTTGAATTTTGAGGCCGACAATGCCTGTTAGTTCCTTTTCCAGAAGCGATGGAGAAAGCGTATCCCATAAAACAGGATTTTTTCGATTTCCCTCGTATTTTTCCAGCAGGAGGGCAAGGTCTTTGATCAGTTCCTCTTCTGACACTATAGTTGCCTTTCCGTAGACGTGGACAGCCTGATAGTTCCAGGTCGGGACATTTTCTTGTTCATACCAAGAAGGGGAGATGTAGGCATGCGGTCCTTGGAATATTACCAAAGTATCTGCAGAATCGACGAATGTCCGCCACTGGGGATTGCCGTAAGCCATGTGACCAGTTATATAGTAATGATCCTCTTCTTTCACTAGTTGCATCGGCAAATGGGTTGCGATAGGTGTTCCTTTTTTCGTAGTAATGAGTGTCGCAAAGGAGTTCTGCTGAATAAACTCTCGGATTTCTTCTGCGTCATGAACCTTAAACTGATTTGGAATATACATATTTCTCCACCTTTCATTAAACTAGTCATTGCTCTTTTTATACTGATAAGGTTTACTTGCCCAGTCTATAAACGCAGTGACTAGCGTAATTCCAATAGTTAACATTATATTCTCCAGCCACTGAATTTCAGAAGTAGAAACCCATTTCCAAGCAGTTATCAATACAAAAAATAGTAGGGCGAATGTGAAGTTTCTCTTCAACAAAGCAATCACCTCGTAATCTCTTTTCTATTAGATTTTCCACCATTGATTCAATTGCCTAAGTAGTTGTTATCTTATAATCTACTGTAGCACAAAACACCTTATTCCTTCTCCGTTTTCTATGCATTTTACCATTTTCACTCTATGCACGAAAATTCGTTGCTGGATTCCTTCATTTCCACTTGTTTTAGTGTTTCTTTTGCGGGATCTGCGAGCACTTTTCCTGTACCGTCAAATATCGATCCGATGAACAGTCTTCTATCAGGCGTCACTAGGTCATGTTCGGATCAGGCCGATGTGTATTTCCACCAATGATAGGAAAAGAAGCTACCCTTTCAAGCATTCTATATACTGGTGAATAAAACATTTTAAAATAGCCATACTAAGCAACAGTAGATTGCAAGATGACAAATTACTTTTATAGATGATATAATAATCCGAATATACAGTTTATTTATCTTCTAACACTACTACTTATATCTATACAAGGAGGGTGACAGCAATGGATCACAACAAACCACCACATAATAACGATCAAAACCACGATCCAAGCAGACGTCGTTTTATGAAAAACACTGGACTCGTCATAGGCGGTGTCGCAGGAGGTTCACTGCTTGGAGGATTATTCTCAAACAAATTGCAATCAGAGCCATCCACTGTGACGAAAGACGACTCTACGAAACGAGATGTGACCGAAGCTAGAACATTTTTCACCAGATATACAGACTTCGTCGTACTTGAACAAGCATCGGAACGGATCTATCCGAAAGATCATAACGGACCCGGCGCCATCGAACTAGGCGTTGCATATTTTATCGATAAACAATTGGCAGGATCTTGGGGCTCGAACGTCAAAGATTACAGACAAGCTCCTTTTGACGGAGCGGATGCACAAGCTGTAAACTCCCGATTGACGAGAGGCGACCTATTTCTCAATGCTTTACGCAAAATGAATGAACTGAGCCAAGAACGATACGACGCGACATTCGAAAAAATAGATGAAGAACAACAAATCGCCATTTTGACAGACTTCGAGCAAGACAAAGTTCCATTAAACGGTGTCAGTTCCGCCAGCTTCTTTCAATTATTGCGCATGACAGTCATTGAAGGAGCCTACGCAGACCCTCTCTACGGAGGCAATCGGAATATGGATGGTTGGAGGATGAAAGAATTTCCCGGACCCGTCCCTTCCTACGCTAGCATTATTGAAAGCGATGAGTTCGTTAAAATGGAACCTATCAGTTTGACAGATTACCAAAGAAAATCATAACGTCAGGGGGATGAAAAAATGGTGAAAAAACTAGGAAAAGTGGATGTCGTCATTGTCGGCAGTGGCTGGTCTGGAGGAATCCCTGCTGCTGAACTTACGAAAAAAGGGTATACCGTCGTAGCATTGGAACGAGGAAAGGAAAAAACTCGTGAAGATTTCATCGGCTCTAAAGACGAACTGCGCTATTCCCGACGATTTGCGTTAATGCAGGATTTAGCGATCGAAACACTCACATCAAGGAATGAGTTGGACGAAGTCGCGAAACCTGTCCGAAATAATAGCGCCCTCGCTGTAGGAACAGATACTGGTGGGAGTTCGATGCACTGGAACGGCATCACGTATCGATGGTATCCGTATGATTTTGAAATATATAGCCAAACGGTGAAAAAGTACGGCAAAGAAAAAATTCCAAAAGAGATGACATTGCAAGATTGGGGCATCACGTACGATGAACTGGAACCGTATTATGACAAATTCGAAAAAATGGCTGGCATTTCAGGTGAGGATAATCCATTAGGGCCCGAACGATCCGATGCCTATCCCAATCCGCCACTAAAGAAAAATGCACAAATTCGGTTATTTCAAAAAGCCGCAACGGAACTTGGCTATCACCCGTACATGTCACCTGCAGGCAATCTTTCACAACAATATACTAATCCCGACGGTGAAACGTTGAATGCCTGCATGTATTGTTCGTATTGTGCATTGTATGGCTGTGATTTCGGTGCAAAATCCGATCCATTGGTGACTGTGCTAGAAACTGCCAAAAAGACCGGCAAGTACGAACTTCGAAACGAATCGTACGTAACGCGTGTAATTCATGATGGCAAGAAAGCTACTGGACTACAGTACATCGATATGAAAACAGGAGAAGTATGCGAACAACCCGCGGATATCGTTGTGCTAGCGGGCTTTGCGTTCACGAATAACCGCTTATTGCTGTTGTCGGAAATCGGCGAGCCGTATAATCCGAAGACCGGCAAAGGGGTCATCGGCAAAAACATGACCGGTCATGACAATAATATCGATATTATCGGTGTGATGGGCTATTTCGAAGATAAGAAATTTAATAACTTCGCAGGTGCTGGTTCATTACAAACGTGCTATGCGGATTATTGTGCAGATAATTTTGACCATCAAGATGTAGACTTCATTCATGGACTTGATATTGAAACCACATCTGTTGGACAGCGACCGATCACATCGAATCCCGTCCCTAAAGGTACCCCGACGTGGGGCAAAGAGTTCAAAGACAAGTCATTGCACTATACGAACCGCCACATGATCATCCGTCTACAAAAAGCCGCTTTGCCGAGCTCTCATAATTATTATGACTTGGATCCGACGTACAAAGACGCATTCGGCGATCCTTTGCTTCGTGTCACTCGTAAATATACAGACCAAGACCGCAAGCTGGCAGCGTTCGGTATCGAAAAAGGTATCGAACTTCTCGAACAAATGGGCGCAGACATTATAGAACCTGGCAACGTCGCTGAAGATTTTCCTCATGCGTACACTTCCGGACATTATGGTGGCGGCGTGATTATGGGAAGCAATCCAGCAACATCTGCAGTTAATAATTACTCACAACTATGGACGATGGACAACCTTTTCGTCGTCGGCGGTTCTTCTTTCCCCCACTTTTCCAACTACAATCCTACCGGAACAATTGGAGCCGTCGCATACCGGGCGGCTGAAGGAATGGATCTGTACCTAAAAGGCAAAGGCGGATTACTACTTGACGCAAAAACCGAATAACAGAAAGACACTTCCGCGACTGATTTCAGTCTACAGAAGTGTCTTTTTCCAGTCCACATGTCAAAAATACATAGCTGTCCTTTTCAACTTCGTCTCCCATTTGAATCGGAATACGTTCCTTGAAAATCGGCCCATCGACTACGACCGTATGAAACTCACCCGATTCGCCACAACTATCAATGTCGAGCGCTTCAAGTTCATCCATTAATTCGATCGTAAAGCGTCTGCCTAGAAATTCAGCAGGCATCTTCTCCGTGTGAACGACCACTATATACGCCTCGAACCCTTCTCGCACAAATTCCTCCAGCAACGATCGGCGAGACTCTTGCCACAACGGATGAACAGCTTCCATTCCAACTTTTGCGCACATCGACTGCACCCATAACAGATGATCTTCCAAATCGATATCGCCAAAAATCGCCTGTGGAATCCCATGCGCTTTGCACACACGCATCGCATCCATAAACTGTCCTTCATAGCCCGCCCAATCGGCTTTCCGAATCATCAACGGCACATCAAGTTGTTTCGCTTGTGCTTGAATGATTTCAAGAGGCAAGGCATGGGACTTTGAATGGGGCTGGTCTTTATCAAACATCGTCCATAGCATCGCGAGTACGTTACCTTCTCGGATTGCCCGATATGTAGCAAGTGCTGAATCTTTGCCTCCACTCCACGATGCTACAAACTTCGCCCCAGTCATTGCCCATCCGCCCAGGCAATGCGTGCATCTACTGAACGCGCCATGCGGATCATATATGAACGGAATCCAAGTTTCGGCCAGAAATATGATGCTAAATGATTCGCTGTATACCAGTCCGTCATCAGATATTCATAGCCAGCTTTTTTCATTTGAGTAAAACTATGATTCGCAATCGACTTCCCGATTCCTTGTCCACGCAACTCAATATTCGTCGCCGCCTGCACAAGAACCGCCGCCTGATCAGGTGTAGTCATCGCATGTCTAGCATCAGCCGTTGTGAATAAATGGAAAGCAACAGGCGCGTCATCTTGCTCCGCCACCCAGCTACGCGTTCCTTCCTTGCCTTCGTAAGCACTCAACATATCACGCTCCGCATCCAAGGCCTCTTGTGTAATCGGCTTCCACGCGGGCGCTTTTGCCTGATGCATACTATTCCAAGGCGCCATCTTCCGCAACATCTGCTGTTCATCGGCCTTCAATTCCTTCACTTTCACGAGACTATTCTCTCCCGGTTGCGCTCGATAATTCTCCAAAGACAACGCAGCAAACCGCTGTTCAAAACGGAAAGACTGTTCCAGCAACTCCAAGATCAACTCATCATTGCCAACCGGCGCATCCACCACATGCTCAAAGTAGCCATTGCGGATCCACTCCGCTCCCACCTCCGTATACATCAAACGCGCCAACCGCGGATGCTCGTCTTCATGCATCACAAACGAAGGATAGCCGACATATACCGTACGGCCACGCGTCACATCCTGACGATATTCATACAACAAATACCCTATAACATCATCATCACGCAACGTAACCAACCCGCCTACATACGGCTTACGCATCTCTTCCCACAAACGCTGCTCCGCCTGCCCCACTTCCTCAAACCGCTGTTGCAAAAATGGAAAGCGTCTCCGTTCTTCTTGATGTCTAGTCGCCAATAACGCGGCCATCTGCGGCAAATATTGTTCATCAAACTCAACAAATCGTATCATCAGAATCCCCTCCTGCCTAATTTAACTAAATTATACCATACCCTTTTCATTTTCCAATAAAACGAGAAGATTTGAATGAGTTATGTGTGGCGAGAGTTGATTTCTATGAGCGTCGCGACGAATGCTATGAGCGGAAACACTCTTCCTATGAGCGCGACAACGCATGCTATGAGCGGAAACACTCCTCCTATGAGCGCGACAACGCATGCTATGAGCGGAAACACTCGCCCTATGAGCGCGACAACGCGTGCTATGAGCGGAAACACTCACCCTATGAGCGCGACAACGCATGCTATGAGCGGAAACACTCTCCCTATGAGCGCGACAACGCATGCTATGAGCGGAAACACTCTTCCTATGAGCGCGACAACGCGTGCTATGAGCGGAAACACTCACCCTATGAGCGCGACAACGCATGCTATGAGCGGAAACACTCTCCCTATGAGCGCGACAACACACGCTATGAGCGGAAACACTCACCCTATGAGCGCGACAACACATGCTTCAATGAAAACACCCCCTTTCCTAAAAAGGAAAGGGGGGTGAACTGGTTGCGATTAAGCTGGCATTGGTGTATCTGTTGGCTTTGCATAATTTCCATTGCCGTACTCCGCATCAATGGCATCGCGGATTTCTTTCATGGATTTGCCGTCTTGCTTCATCTGCACAGATTTCACTGCAATCTCCAGACAAACCAAGCAGCGTGTGCCATGATCGTCCCAGACAACGGAACCGTCTTCACGCACTTCGTCCAGGAAGCAATTCAAGTTACTCTTATGGCCCGCGCTATCGCCACAGCCGCAGTAGCAAGGCATATACTCCAAAATATCCGTCGCTTTGCCTGCCACTTGGTAAACCATACGCATATCTTCAGGCTTATCATCTAAAAACGATGGCAAAATATCCGCTGAAGCAGTCACTTCTTGCAAATCACCATTCGGAAGATGTTCTGTATGATCATGACCAGCTTCAGCACGTACATCTTGAGGATCGACTTCTTCGGGTTTTTCCGTCGCACCATTTCCACAAGCCGCCAACGCCAAAGTGAGCGCCGCCAATGCCGCAAGTATTTTCTTATTCATAGCTAGTTGAAACTCCTTCGTGTGAACGTAATAACTTCAGTATACTCGATTCATTGCGAACACACGCGCACAATCTTATGACAAATTATTAATTTCCTGTCATTTTGCTTGGGTCTACGTATTCGTCAAACTGCTCTTCTGTCAGTAAACCCGTAGACAAAGCGGCTTCTTTTAGTGTTGTGCCTTCTTTATGGGCTTTCTTCGCAATTTTCGCTGCATTTTCATAGCCAATATACGGATTTAACGCTGTCACTAGCATCAATGAATTCTTTACTTTATTGTCAATCTCTTCACGATTCGGCTCGATACCGACTGCACAATTATCGTTGAAACTGATCATACCGTCTGCTAATAATTTGGCAGATTGCAGGAAGTTGTAAATGATAACCGGCTTAAAGACGTTAAGCTCAAAGTTCCCCTGACTCGCTGCGAAACCGATCGTTGCATCATTCCCCATCACTTGGGCCACGACCATCGTCAACGCTTCACTTTGTGTCGGATTCACTTTCCCTGGCATAATCGAACTGCCCGGCTCGTTTTCCGGAATCGTAATTTCACCGATTCCTGAGCGTGGACCACTTGCCAGCCAACGGACGTCATTCGCCACTTTCATCAAATCTGCTGCCAACGCTTTGAGCGCGCCGTGTGTATAAACGACTTCATCGTAACTTGTCAGTGCGTGGAACTTATTTGTCGCTGAAGTGAAGTCGATACCGACAGACTTCGAAATTTCTTCTGCCACTTTATCACCGAAGCCTGCTGGTGCATTGAGTCCTGTACCGACTGCCGTTCCACCGATCGCAAGCTCTTTCATTGATTCCACACTAATTTCAAGCATACTGCGCGTTTTTTCCAACATTCGGTGCCAGCCACTGATTTCTTGTCCCAATGTCAACGGAGTCGCATCTTGCAAGTGCGTCCGGCCAATTTTGATAATGTCCATAAAGTCTTCGGATTTCTGATGCAATGTCTTTTTCAGCTTATCGATTGCCGGCAACACTTCACGCTCTACCGCAATGACACCCGCTACATGAAGCGCTGTCGGGAATGTGTCATTCGAACTCTGAGATTTATTGACATCGTCGTTCGGGTGCAGACGCTCTTCCTCGCCCCACTCTTCCAACAGCTGATTGCCACGATTTGCTAACACTTCGTTCATATTCATATTGGATTGTGTACCACTTCCTGTTTGCCAAACGACTAACGGGAAATGCTCGTCCCACTTGCCTTCGATTACTTCTTCAGCTGCAGTTTTGATCGCTTTCATCTTCGCTTCCGATAAGTTGCCGAATGAATGACTCGCAATCGCTGCTGATTTCTTTAAATGGGCAAATGCTTGAATGACACCAAGCGGAATATGTTCGCCACCGATTTTGAAGTTCTGCTTACTACGCTGTGTTTGCGCCCCCCATAATTTGTCTGCAGGTACTTGTATTTCTCCGAACGTGTCATGTTCTATACGATATTCCATTTTCATCCACCTCTCGAAATTGTAATCAGACTCTTTCTCTATCATGCCTTATTTATGAGAAAATTTGAATTAAAAAGGGTTAGAAGCTTTTCTGATAACAAAGAAGAACAATAAAATCGCACAACTGCTACAGACGAAAACGACTATAGCGAGCGGCGCGGCAGATTGATCGCCGGCTAGACCGACTAGCGGAGAAACAATGGCACCACCGACAAAAGGCAATAACCCTAGAAATGCAGCCGCGCTACCTGCTGATTTCCCCTGGCTTTGCATCGCCAATGAAAAAGAAGCGGTAGAAACCATCCCGACACTCGAGACGATCATGAACAATGCAATCGCGATAAACGGTAAGGACCATTCATTCCAGACGACCAGCGCCAATAAAATACTGCCTGAAAACGACAGAAGCACGCCCGTCCGCAAAAACTTCACTTCCTCAATTCTCCCGGCCAAACGCCCCGTTAACTGAGCCGCGATAATGATCCCGATGCCGTTGAGCGCAAAGAACAGAGAAAATTGCTGCGCATTGACACCGTATATATTTTGCAAAACGAACGGTGACCCTGCGATATATGCGAACATGCTGGACATGATAAAGCCCGATGTCAGCGCGATACTTATAAACCACGGGTCCTTCACTAAACTGCCAAACGTTTTGACGACTGAAAGCATACCCGCCTCTGCACGCTGTTCGACAGGCAATGTATCCGGCAAGAACCACAACGTCGCCAAGAACATAACGAACCCAATCCCGCCTAAAATGAAGAAAACGACCTGCCAAGACGTGAAGCTCAACACGACTCCTCCTGCAATCGGCGCAAGAATGGGAGCGGCCCCGCTGACAATCGACAACAGCGCCATAAACTTCGTCAATTCTTTCCCTACGTATAAATCACGTGCACAAGCCCGCGCGATGACAATTCCCGCAGCCCCCGTCATCCCTTGAACGAAACGCAAGAAGATGAACACCCAAATGTTGACACTGAACGCACAAAGCACAGAAGCTGCCGCATACACTAGCAAATTAATGACCAGCGGCTTTCGTCTGCCGTAAATATCACTCATCGGTCCAAACACTAATTGTCCCGCACCCAAGCCGACTAAACAAGCCGTCAAACTCAACTGAACTAGAGACGTAGAGGCACTTAAATCCTCCGCCACAACCGGCAATCCAGGCAAATACATATCCATCGACAACGGACCAAATGCCGTCAGCGATCCAAGCAACATGACAAGCCAAACCGTCGGCAACGGCACACTCTTTTGTAATTGATTTTCCATGTGGACAAAACTCATTTCTATTAATAATTCATTCATTCTAGCACGAATTAATTTCTGTATACAAAACTTCTTCTTATATAAAGTCAATTCCTCACACCATTCGCTATCCTTTTACGTATTTCTTTTGGTATGATGGATAAACGATTGATGCCAATAATAGATGGAGGTAGCTACATGTTAGGTCAACGTAAAACAGATCCTTTTTTCACTGCCTTATTAGATATCGCTCTGCACGTTCAACAATCGATGCATTATGCCAATGACTGTAAAGTAGAAAGCATCGCTGATTTGCAGGAAGTCAGCACGCGCATGAAAGCATATGAAACGTCCGGTGATACATTGATTCATGAACTGATTACGAAACTGAATGCGTCGTTTATCACACCTATCGAACGAGAAGATATTTTGGAAATCGCTATTACAATGGATGATATTTTGGACGGTATCGAACATTATTTTGCCAATCTGGAAATGTTTTCTTTCATTGAAATAGATGAATACATGCAGACGTTTATCGAAAATATTATGAAAAGTACCGATGAAATCGTTGCGGCCATGGAGTTATTAACGAAGAAAAAACTAGTCGAGATGCGTACGCATGCTGTGCAAATAAAGGAATATGAGCGTATTTGCGATGAAGTGTTGCGCACATCGATTAAACAATTATTTTTAAATGAAAAAGATCCTATTCGTATCATTCAGCTAAAAGATTTGTATGAGTTGCTGGAAGATATCGCAGATTATTGTCAGGACGTCGCAAATAATATCGAAACAATCATCATGCGCAACGCATAAGGAGCACTGATTGATGGATACGATTCTTCTATTGACCATTCTCGTGGTCGTGTTCGCTTTAGCATTCGACTTCATCAATGGATTTCACGATACAGCGAACGCAATTGCCACATCTGTCTCGACCCGTGCTTTAAAACCGCGCACAGCCGTTATGATGGCGGCGGTTATGAACTTTGTCGGTGCTATGACATTTACAGGGGTGGCCAAGACGATCACAAAAGATATCGTCGATCCGTTTACGCTGGATAACGGCTCCCTCGTCATTTTAGCAGCACTCGTTTCCGCTATCATTTGGAACTTAGTTACGTGGTATTTCGGCATCCCTTCCAGTTCATCGCATGCTTTGATCGGTTCCATCGCAGGGGCTGCTATTGCGGCGGCTGGATTCGGCATTTTAAATTACGGCGGCTTCATCAAGATCATTCAAGCCCTTCTCTTATCACCTTTCATTGCGCTTGTCGGCGGATTTATCGTGATGAGTATTTTACGGACGGTATTAAAGAATCGAAATTTATTTAAAGCCAATCGACGAATTCGTTATATGCAAATCGCCACAGCGGCTATTCAATCATTCACGCACGGAACGAATGATGCACAAAAAGCAATGGGAATTATGACGATGGCTTTGATCGCTGCGGAATTGCAAACGTCCGATGACATCCAGCTGTGGGTGCGTATCGCAGCAGCTACCGCAATGGGACTTGGCACGTCAATCGGCGGCTATAAAATCATCAAAACTGTCGGCGGCAAAATCATGAAAATCCGACCGATTCACGGCATAGCAGCTGACTTGAATTCTGCCATAATCATTTTCGGCGCCACCCTTCTTCACTTGCCAGTCAGCACGACACACGTGATTTCTTCTTCTATTATGGGAGTGGGATCTGCACAGCGTTTTAAAGGTGTAAAGTGGGGCGTGGCGCAGAGAATCGTCTTCACTTGGGTCATCACAATGCCCATTTCAGCTATCGTGGCGGCTATTGTTTATAAACTATTCGCACTCTTCTTATAATATTTTAACTTGCAATCTTTAACAATACTTGGTATGATAAAGAAGAATTATTTTTGTTCGACGCAAGGTCAATGATTTCATCTCGACCGTTTTTAAGAAATTGAGCAAGGATAGTAATACAATGTGTACACAACCGTACACAAGGAGGAAACAAACATGGAACAAGGTAAAGTAAAATGGTTTAACGCAGAAAAAGGTTATGGCTTCATCGAACGTGAAGATGGCGACGACGTATTCGTACACTTCTCAGCTATCCAAGGCGACGGGTTCAAAACACTTGAAGAAGGTCAAGAAGTATCATTCGAGATCGAACAAGGTCAGCGCGGACTTCAAGCTACTAACGTAACTAAAAACTAATTTAACTTCACAAACCACTTCCTTTTAGGGAGTGGTTTTTTTGTGCATTTCTTTTCTTATTTCCATAAGACATTCTGTACGTTTTTCGTTATGATGAACATACAATATGACCCAATACATAGGAAAAGGAGGAACTACATTGCTGCCATTCGCAAAGTTTGTCACTACGTCTTATAAGTGGATTCTTGCTTTCTGGCTTGTCTTTTTCGGCATCATGACGTACTTTGCCATTCAACTTCCCGGTCTTTTAGCAGGAGATGGATTTAGAGTCGATGGCGAACATGAAAAAGTCATGAAGATCATCTCGGAAGATTTCGGCTTGCCTGCTGAGTCATTGTTGATCGTATTCGATGGGAAAACCGATGCCGAAATCGATGCTACTTTAGAAAGACTGGATACGCTTCACATTGCGTCGGAAATCGTTTCTCCGTTAGCGGAAGACGCACAATATACGAATGATTTATCTTATGCACTCTTACATTTCAATGAAGCACCCGATAATATGCCGCAAGTCGTTTCAGACATTCGCGCTTCATTTGCCAAAGAGGAAGGTATCGTCCTAACAGGCGGTGGTGCATTTGAACATGACGTCAATCAGGCAAGTCAGCGTGATTTGATGACTGCGGAGGCTATTGGCTTGCCGATTGCAATCATCGTTTTGCTGTTCGCATTCGGCACAATCGTCGCTTCGTTCGTTCCTTTAATTGTAGGAATCGGTACCGTTGTGTCTACGTTAGGTGTGATGGGAATACTAGGCAATCAAGTGGAGCTGTCCATTTTCGTGCTCAATATCGTCCCTATGCTCGGGCTGGCACTAAGTATCGACTTTGCGTTGTTGTTCATCAGCCGTTACCGCGAAGAATTAAAAAAGCAATCTATCGTGGATTCTATTATTATGACGATCCGCACAGCGGGCCGCTCGATTATTTTCTCCGCGATCTGTGTCTTTATCGGACTCGGCGCCATGTTGCTTATTCGAGTGGATATTTTCATGAATATCGCGGTTGGCGGTATGATCGTCGTCGGCATGGCCGTTATTTCTTCACTCACTTTATTGCCGGCAGTTCTTTTAGTGTTAGGCGAACGAATTCATAAAGGGCGATTGCTGAAAGATCACACAGAAGATGCGAATGGCTGGCGCAAGTTTGCGAACGGTGTCATTAAAAGACCTGTAACCATTGCTCTCGTAGCGTTTGTGCTGCTAGCGATCGCAGTTATTCCTGTACGCAATATGGAACTGACAATTCCCCAAATTGATTCATTGCCAGAGTCATTCGACACCCGTACCGCCTTCGAAAAAATGCAAGAGACATTCGAACTTGATGCGGAAAGTACCGTCTATATATTGGCTGAACGTGAAGGTGGATGGAAAACGACTGAAGGCCTTAACGCGATGAAAACACTTCAAGACCAGTTAACGGAGGACTCATTAGTAAAGGACGTTTCGACGATCTTCACTCTTAGCGGCATCGAAACACCAGCCGAGTGGGAAAACCGGCTAAAAGTGCCTCCGCTATATGATCAGCTAAATCCATTATTAAAAGAGTTGACCGACACGAACCGACTGCTGATTCCCGTCACCTTACGCGCAGCCGGCAGTTCAAATGAAGCCCAAGATTGGGTACGTGACTGGTCCGCTACAGCCGACTGGAACTTGCTGATTGGCGGAGAGCCACGTTTCAACCAAGAAATTTTCGATGAAATTGCAGATCACATCGTCTACGTCTTGCTTATTATTGTTGTTTCCACATTTTTCATCTTATTAGTCGCATTTCGATCGTTAATCATCCCGATCAAAGCGATTTTGATGAATATTTTAGGACTCTCTGCCACATTCGGAATCTTAGTGTACATTTTCCAATACGGTCATTTTGGGCTGCATCCTGGCACGGTGGCGCTCATCATTCCCGTCATCGTCTTCAGTCTCGTCTTCGGTTTGAGTATGGACTATGAAGTATTTTTAATCTCTCGCATGCAAGAGGAATTCTCGTATTCATTTGATAACGACAAATCCACTGTAGAGGGACTCGCTACCACGAGTAAAGTCATCACTTCTGCCGCACTTATCATGATCGTCCTTACAGGTGCATTCGCATTCACCGACGTCATGCCCGTCAAGCAAATCGGCGTCGGCATTGCTGTCGCTGTCGCAATCGATGCAACCATCATCCGGCTCCTTCTCGTCCCAAGCCTGATGAAACTATTCGGCAAATGGAACTGGTGGCTCCCATTCGGTAAAGGACTGTACCGCTCGAACAGCCAGATATCTAGAGGGCGCGAAGAGTGAACGGATGAAGTGTGAGGTTCCGATCATAGAATGACCACTTCCGCTCATAGCACGCGCGGTTCCGATCATAGAATGACTACTTCCGCTCATAGCACGCGCGGTTCTGATCATAGAATGACCACTTCCGCTCATAGCACGTGCGGTTCCGATCATAGAATGACCACTTCCGCTCATAGCACGTGCGGTTCCGATCATAGAATGACCACTTCCGCTCATAGCACGTGCGGTTCTGATCATAGAATGACCACTTCCGCTCATAGCACGCGCGGTTCCGATCATAGAATGACCACTTCCGCTCATAGCACGTGCGGTTCCGATCATAGAATGACCACTTCCGCTCATAGCACGTGCGGTTCCGATCATAGAATGACCACTTCCGCTCATAGCACGTGCGGTTCTGATCATAGAATGACCACTTCCGCTCATAGCACGCGCGGTTCCGATCATAGAATGACCACTTCCGCTCATAGCACGTGCGGTTCCGATCATAGAATGACCACTTCCGCTCATAGCACGCGCGGTTCCGATCATAGAATGACCACTTCCGCTCATAGCACGCGCGGTTCCGATCATAGAATGACCACTTCCGCTCATAGCACGCGCGGTTCCGATCATAGAATGACGACTTCCGCTCATAGCACGTGCGGTTCTGATCATAGAATGACGACTTCCGCTCATAGCACGCGGCCACCTCACACAAAAAAGCAGTTACTCAAACGATGAGTAACTGCTTTTCTTATTGCCAACCAAACGAGCCGCGTTCACTGTATGACACGTCTTCGATAGATTGATGATTTTTTTGTGTTGGATTGTTTTTAAAGGTTGCCTGTACCATGAAATAGATCGCCGCCACTACAGCGACAACGCAAATGATCAAGCCGATTGCGACTGTTTTGCCTTTCATTTGAGTTCACCCCTATTGCCTTTATTTCGTTTTGACTGAAAAGCCTTCTTCTTTCAAGTAACTAGCGGCTTCTGCATAATCACCGAAACCTTCTTCCAGATTGGATCCGTGGTAGACGTTAAAGAAACCGTCTTCTTCCAGCAACGTCACCATCGAGCCTTCTGGATGTTGCCACGTCTCACTGATCTCTTCTTTTTCAGGAGCTTCTGTTGCAAGCCCTTCGACTGCCGCGCGAATCACTGACCGCAGTTCATCCGCAGTAAAATCCCGCACATTAACAAGGCCGCGATCATCCGGCTCGTACCCTTCAATGCCCGCTACATAAACGAATGCGTTGCCGTTCGGATGCAAATGTTGAACGACGACTGTTTTATCGAACAATGACTCTTCATAATGATAGTTCAAGCGTTTCATAGACACTTCTTTTTTTACAAGCTCCGGGAACTCTTCTATAATTAGTTGTTTCTCTTCAAATGTTAACATCGTTTTCCTTCTTTCTAATAAAATTCTATCATTACCTCGTTTTCCATTCGATAAATAAAACTAGCAAGATAATGACTGCAAATGCGACGATATAGAACCAGGAAGGTACACTGCTCACACCACCGAACACGCCATCCACTCCTTCCAGACTTTCCATTCTTTTTTTAGTATACCCTTTTTAATGCTCGTCTGGACGAAAACTTTCAACAATTCAATAGCTTCTGCTGTATTGACCGCATGAAAAAAGAGTATAATACATGAGAGGAGTGGGTGTCACATGATAAAACGCCTTTTTCAGTTGCTCATCTTAGTCGTGATTGTATACGCTGCCAAACCGTGGTGGGAAGGTCCGGTGTCCGAATATGTGGATTTATCGTTCCTGGATCCGCTCGATGCACGTGTAGAATCCGTACTGAATGAGGAAACGATTGAATCTGCGCTTGATTATACAAAACAATCGATTACTACCATCGTCACGTTCATTTCAGAAAAAACAGCTTCTTCTCGCGCGCCGGATCCCGTCGAACAACCTGCGCTCGAAACGCCGAAACAAGGAATTCTTTCCATTCACAACATCGAAATCGGCATGTCTGAAGCGGAAGTACAGGCGGAACTAGGGGTACCTGTTCGTCAAACGATGAATGAATACGGGACGGAATGGCTGACCTTTCATCAAAACTATCAAAACTTTGTTATGCTTTCATATGATGCGAAACGAAATGTACAAGCAATTTATACGAATGATCGACTAATCTCTTCATCTATCGGCATCGAGTATGGTGCTTTACAAGCCGACGTTCGCGAGTCGATGGGGGAACCCATTACAGAAATTCGCAAAGGAACGAATATTTACAAAATGCAAAAAGATGAAGGCATGGATATTTTTCATTCGAACGGCATGTATATATATGTTTTTTACGATTTGCATAAGCATAACCAAGTTACCGCCATTCAGCTAATTTCTGATGCGCTCGAACAAAAGAAATCTGCGCTCTACGCACCGAAAAACGATGCGCTGCGCAAAGGCTTCGAACTCCAGTTATTTGATCTAACGAATGCGGCAAGAGTGCGTCACGGACGGTCGATTTTGCAGTGGGATGAAAAAGCGTCTATTACCGCGCGCAAGCATAGTTTAGATATGGCGATGCATGATTATTTCAGCCATGAAAACTTGCAGGGCGAATCTCCTTTCGATCGCATGAAAAAAGAAGGCGTGTCATTTGTCAGTGCCGGAGAGAATTTGGCGTATGGACAATCCAGTAGCATTTTCGCTCACGAAGGATTGATGAATTCCAAAGGTCACCGCGAAAATATATTAATACGGGATTATCAATATCTAGGAATCGGAGTAGATTTCAGCGACAAAGAACAGCCATTTTATACGGAAAACTTCTTCGCCAAGTAAGGGGTTTTCCTTTCATTGTACAATGCTTTCAAGTAAAATAAAGACAAGGCCTTTTATAGTGAAAGAGTCTTCATTACAGCATCAAAGGAGAATATCAATTGAAAAAACTAGCTGCATTTTTTCTAGCTGCGACGTTAATTTTGTCGCCAATCGGAAACATCATCTTTCAAGATGAAATTACTGCGGAAGCACGAGGCTATAAGTCTGGCAAGAAGAGCTTCAGCACGCCAAACAAAGTACAACCGAACAAAATTGAAAAGAAGCAAGATAATACAAAGCAAGACAATGTAAAGCAAAATAATGACAAGACAGCTACCGGCAACACAGCGAAAAAGCCTAGTATGGGTGGCGGCTTGATGAAAGGTCTGCTCGTCGGTGGTCTAGCAGGTCTATTATTTGGTAGCTTATTCGCCAATATGGGAGTTCTCGGATCCATCCTTGGGTTACTGATCAATGTGGCCGCGATCGGTTTCATCATCTTCATGATCCGCAAGATTTTCGTACTCTTCAAAGAGAAACAACGTAAAAAAGAAGAGGAAATGAACTCATGGAACAGCAGATAATTTATGAGCAGGACGTAGCAAATGCGGTATGTGTCTTAATCGCCAAAGAAGCGCGTGCCATGCCTGATGATGTGGAAGTTGAGCTCGGTTATGACGATGAAACAGGCTTTACTGCCGAAGCGGAATTGAACGGGCAGATGCATTATTTAGATACGATGCGTCTCGTAGAGGCTCTTCGCTTATGGATTGACCAATATCTTGATCTTGATCCGATGGCTGCGGGTATTCAGCTGAAGCTGGATGATGAAGAAGGCATTATTGCGTTAATTCGATAAATAGACAGACGTTCCTTTTTGACAGGAGCGTCTTTTTCATGCAAAAAAACGGCTTCTTTCGATAGAAGCCGTTTCCCTTTATTGTGCATTTGTTGATGTAATTTCAGCACATGCAAACGGTGCACCCGAATCACCTGCAGGATCCGTCTTATAATCGTCCGCTCCTTCATGAATGATCAACGCCGTGCCATCATCGTCAAGCAATGAATTGTCCTTGCCCATTTCAAGAGTTACAACATCTGCTGTAATTTCGACGCTGGCATTCCCTTCTTCATCCGCCACCAGATTCTCTAAATCCCCTGAGTGATGTCCTTTTGGATTGTCAAAACCATGCTCTACATCAGTTGGATTAAAATGACCTCCCGCAGAAGCTTTAAAGTCTGGGGCTGTACACACTCCCGTTTCATGGAAATGCATGCCATGCTCACCCGGTGTCAAGCCCGTCACATCGACTTTCATCGATACACCGCTAGGCCCCTCTGTTAATGTGACAGTCCCAATAGAATCACCATCCGTATTATGAACGGGCGCTACCACTTCCGTCATCGTCTCTTCTTGCTCCACTACCGCATCTTCATTGCCATTGACCGGCTCCTTTTCATCTGAAGCTCCACCACAAGCCGCCGTCAACAAAGCCGCCCCTAACACAATACTCGGTAATTTCCACATACAAATTCCTCCTTTTTCTACTATGTACATTCTTTCCAATCCACCGCATGTTATACAATGAATCCATAGTCTGACTGTACCCACTTTTTTAGGTTGTCTAACATAGATGATGTTTTTTTGAGCGTGAAGTCACACCCTATGAGCGGAAACACTCACTCTATGAGCGGTAACACACACTCTATGAGCGGTAACACGCACTCTATGAGCGGTAACACGTACTCTATGAGCGGTAACACGCACTCTATGAGCGGTAACACGTACCCTATGAGCGGTAACACGCACTCTATGGATAAAGTCCATATAATTGTGTAAATAGAAAAAGAGCCACATCAATTCCCTATGTTACAATGTTCACAACCACGATCACATTGAGGAGGAATTGATGATGACCCTATTTGATTATCTTAACATAAACGAGGAAGAACTAAAAGAAGCGGTGATGACTTCTAATCTGGACAACGTGCTGAAATCTGCTGTCGTTCTCATATTAAATGAGTATATGGAAAAAGAAAGAGATGAGTATTTGGAAACGGCCAAATATGAACGAGTAGCTGAGCGACGTGACTATCGCAACGGCTACTATGAACGAGAACTGATGATCACTGTCGGGCGCGTGAAATTAAAAGTTCCGCGTACACGAGAAGGTGGTTTTTCGACATCGGTTTTTGAAAAATATGCACGGGTGGACCAGGCGTTTATGCTTTCCATGCTAGAGATGGTGGTCAGTGGCGTTTCCACAAGGAAAGTGACGAATGTTATCGAGACATTATGCGGAGAAACGGTTTCTAAATCTTTCGTATCTTCACTGACTGCCCAGCTCGATCCGATCGTCAACCAATGGGCCAGCCGTCCTTTGAATGTGACGACGTATCGTTACTTGCATGTGGACGCCATGTATATCAAAGTCCGTGAGAATCGAAAAGTGGTTTCCAAAGCAGTTTATATCGCGACGGCGATCAGCACGGACAACCGCCGGGAAGTGGTGGGGCTGAAAATTGATCAAGCAGAGAGTTTCGAAGCTTGGCAGTCGTTCCTCCAGAGTCTAAAGCGACGTGGACTCCAATCTCCTGACCTTGTCATCTCGGATGCACATGAGGGGCTCAAGAAGGCGATTAGCCAGGAGTTTGTCGGGACTTCTTGGCAACGATGTACTGTCCATTTCAAGCGGAATCTACTAAAAGCATTACCGAAAAAAATGGCCAAATCCTTTATGGCGGACGTGCGCACTATTTTTATGAGCTCTGATCTTGAAGGAGCTCGGGAAGCGAAAGAACGGCTGGTAGAGAAGTATGCGAAAGAGCCACGTGTTCAAAAAGCGTTAGATATTCTTGAGGGAGGCTATGATGAGGCCACGCAGTTCTTAAATGAGCCTTCTCGTTATCATCGCTATACAAGTTCTACCAATCACCTAGAACGCTTAAATCAAGAAGTGCGAAGAAGAGAACAAGTCATCCGCATTTTTCCAAATGAGCAGTCTGCCTTTCGACTGATCGGTGCTGTGCTGATGGAGGCGGATGAACGTCTACAAAAAGGCAGCCCGCTACGGTAAGTCAAAACAAAACTGTTCCCGCAGGGAGGGGGTACCCCCTCCCTGCGGGAACAGCAAATCGAACTATCCGTGAAGTGACATTCAATAGGGGATAAGTAATTTACACAAGATCAAGGACTTGACTGAAAGTCACGTCTCTATGAGCGGTTGACGCAATTCTATGAGCGCGAAGCCACTTCCTATGAGCGAAAGTCATGTCTCTATGAGCGGTTGACGCACTTTTATGAGCGCGAAGCCACTTCCTATGAGCGAAAGTCACGTCTCTATGAGCGGTTGACGCAATTCTATAAGCGCGAAGCCACTTCCTATGAGCGAAAGTCATGTCTCTATGAGCGGTTGACGCACTTTTATGAGCGCGAAGCCACTTCCTATGAGCGAAAGTCACGTCTCTATGAGCACGAAGCCACTTCCTATGAGCGAAAGTCATGTCTCTATGAGCGGTTGACGCACTTCTATGAGCGCGAAGCCACTTCCTATGAGCGAAAGTCACTTCCTATGAGCGAAAGTCAGATAAAGTCCATATAATTGTGTAAATAGAAAAAGAGCCACATCAATTCCCTATGTTACAATGTTCACAACCACGATCACATTGAGGAGGAATTGATGATGACCCTATTTGATTATCTTAACATAAACGAGGAAGAACTAAAAGAAGCGGTGATGACTTCTAATCTGGACAACGTGCTGAAATCTGCTGTCGTTCTCATATTAAATGAGTATATGGAAAAAGAAAGAGATGAGTATTTGGAAACGGCCAAATATGAACGAGTAGCTGAGCGACGTGACTATCGCAACGGCTACTATGAACGAGAACTGATGATCACTGTCGGGCGCGTGAAATTAAAAGTTCCGCGTACACGAGAAGGTGGTTTTTCGACATCGGTTTTTGAAAAATATGCACGGGTGGACCAGGCGTTTATGCTTTCCATGCTAGAGATGGTGGTCAGTGGCGTTTCCACAAGGAAAGTGACGAATGTTATCGAGACATTATGCGGAGAAACGGTTTCTAAATCTTTCGTATCTTCACTGACTGCCCAGCTCGATCCGATCGTCAACCAATGGGCCAGCCGTCCTTTGAATGTGACGACGTATCGTTACTTGCATGTGGACGCCATGTATATCAAAGTCCGTGAGAATCGAAAAGTGGTTTCCAAAGCAGTTTATATCGCGACGGCGATCAGCACGGACAACCGCCGGGAAGTGGTGGGGCTGAAAATTGATCAAGCAGAGAGTTTCGAAGCTTGGCAGTCGTTCCTCCAGAGTCTAAAGCGACGTGGACTCCAATCTCCTGACCTTGTCATCTCGGATGCACATGAGGGGCTCAAGAAGGCGATTAGCCAGGAGTTTGTCGGGACTTCTTGGCAACGATGTACTGTCCATTTCAAGCGGAATCTACTAAAAGCATTACCGAAAAAAATGGCCAAATCCTTTATGGCGGACGTGCGCACTATTTTTATGAGCTCTGATCTTGAAGGAGCTCGGGAAGCGAAAGAACGGCTGGTAGAGAAGTATGCGAAAGAGCCACGTGTTCAAAAAGCGTTAGATATTCTTGAGGGAGGCTATGATGAGGCCACGCAGTTCTTAAATGAGCCTTCTCGTTATCATCGCTATACAAGTTCTACCAATCACCTAGAACGCTTAAATCAAGAAGTGCGAAGAAGAGAACAAGTCATCCGCATTTTTCCAAATGAGCAGTCTGCCTTTCGACTGATCGGTGCTGTGCTGATGGAGGCGGATGAACGTCTACAAAAAGGCAGCCCGCTACGGTAAGTCAAAACAAAACTGTTCCCGCAGGGAGGGGGTACCCCCTCCCTGCGGGAACAGCAAATCGAACTATCCGTGAAGTGACATTCAATAGGGGATAAGTAATTTACACAAGATCAAGGACTTGACTCACTCTATGAGCGGTAACATGTACCCTATGAGCGGTAACACACACTCTATGAGCGGAAACACTCACTCTATGAGCGGTAACACGCACTCTATGAGCGGTAACACGTACCCTATGAGCGGTAACACACACTCTATGAGCAGAAACACGTACCCTATGAGCGGTAACACGTACCCTATGAGCGGTAACACGTACCCTATGAGCGGTAACACACACTCTATGAGCGGTAACACACACTCTATGAGCGGTAACACGTACCCTATGAGCGGTAACACGTACCCTATGAGCAGAAACACGTACCCTATGAGCGGTAACACTCACTCTATGAGCGGTAACACGTACCCTATGAGCGGTAACACTCACCCTATGAGCGGTAACACTCACCCTATGAGCGGTAACACACACTCTATGAGCGGTAACACGTACCCTATGAGCGGTAACACTCACCCTATGAGCGGTAACACGTACCCTATGAGCGGTAACACGTACCCTATGAGCGGTAACACTCACCCTATGAGCGGTAACACGTACCCTATGAGCGGTAACACGCACTCTATGAGCGGTAACACGTACCCTATGAGCAGAAACACGCACCCTATGAGCGGTAATAACACTCACCCTATGAGCGGTAACACGTACCCTATGAGCAGAAACACGCACCCTATGAGCGGTAATAACACTCACCCTATGAGCGGTAACACGCACCCTATGAGCGGTAACACGCACCCTATGAGCGGTAACACGCACCCTATGAGCGGTAACACGCACCCTATGAGCGGACAAACACTCACCCTATCCCCCACCGCAACAAAAAGACTCCAAAGCCAAAGCTTCGGAGTCTTCTCTATCTATCACTCTTCAATCAACGGGTACACGCCATGTTCATCGTGAGTCTCTGTTCCGACGAGTGGCGGATTAAAGACGCAGATTAACCGCATATCTTCATTCCCGCCGCGCAAATAATGCTCGTCGTTTTCATTCAGCGCATACATCGTGCCATCTTGGATCGGATATACTTTTCCGTCGGCGACTGTTTCAATTTCACCGTCACCCGCCACGCAATACACAGCTTCTAAGTGATTTTGATAATGAATATGCGTTTCAGTTCCCGCATAAATAATCGTCTCGTGAAACGAAAATCCCATCTGATCTTTCTTCAGCAAGAAGCGACGACTTGCCCACGTTTCTGCTTTTGTTTCATTTTCGCTGCCTATAATTTCATCAACTGTACGTACAATCACTAATAATCTCTCCTTAGTTATGAACGACTTCTTCGATTGCTTTTTCTAAAATATCGAAGCCTTGGTCAATTCCTTTTTCATCCATGATTAAAGAACCGAGGAATTTAACGACTTCCCCTTCTGATCCTGATGTTTCGATGATCAAACCTTTTTCAAATGCTTTAGCACAAATTTTTTCTGCATAGTCTTCTTTACCTTCACCGCAGACGATTCCTTGCATGAAACCACGTCCACGCGTAGTCGCTTTCAATTCAGGATACTCTTCTACAATCGTTTCCATACGCTCGGTGATAAGCTTGGATTTTTCTTGTACCGATTTAGCGAATTCATCTGTTTCCCAGTATGACAAAGCTTCGGTCGCTGTCAAAATCGCCATATTGTTGCCTCGGAATGTTCCGTTATGCTCGGCCGGCCCGAATTGGTCGTATTCCGGTTTTATGAGCGTTAACGCTAGGGGTAGACCGTAGCCGCCGATGGATTTTGACAGACAGACGAGATCGGGCTTGATGCCAGCGGGTTCAAAACTGAAAAATGTCCCCGTCCGTCCGCAACCTGCCTGCACGTCATCTACGATCAATAAAATATCGTAATTACGACATAGACGTTCCACTTCACGTAACCACTCAAAACTTGCAGGATTAATACCGCCTTCCCCTTGCACAGTTTCCAAAATCATTGCAGCCGGAAGATCCAGACCACTGCTTGCGTCAGCTAAATACTTTTTAAGGAACTTCAATGATTGACCTTCCTCTAAAAACGTATCAAACGGCATAGACGTCGTATGATTCAGTGGAACACCCGCTCCACCCCGATTGTACGCATTCCCCGTTACCGACAATGCACCGAGTGTCATGCCGTGGAATCCATTCGTAAAACTAATGACGTTGTGGCGACCTGTTACTTTGCGGGCGATTTTCAGTGCACTTTCGACTGTATTCGTCCCTGTGGGTCCAGGAAACATCACTTTATAGTTCATATTTCTTGGCTGTAAGATCACTTCGTTAAATCGTTCAAGAAACTCTTTTCGTACAGTCGTTCCCATATCTAAGCTATGAGTAATCCCATCATCTTGAATATACTCAATTAATGTAGCTTTCATTTTTTCTTCGTTATGACCATAGTTTAAAGCACCTGCACCGGCAAAGAAATCGATATACTCCTTACCTTCTGTGTCCCACATCTTATAGCCTTTTGCTTTTTTGAATACTGTAGGGAAACTTCTGCTGTAACTTCTCACTTGCGATTCATGATTTTCAAATACTTCCATTACCTGCTGACTTTTTGTCAGTACCATGGTGATTTAATTCCTCCAGTAGATTTCTGTATTTCCGTGTCGAATAGTAGCGGTTGACGATTCATTCAGAACGGACCGATGCGGAAGAGTTCTTCAGCCTCATGATCGCCAGATGGGAATAAATGTGCGGGATACCCATCTGAAATCATGCACTCTGTTTCTAAATCGCGTGCTAATCCTTTAAATAACTTCGTCGATGGAATATTGGAAGGAGTCACTGTCGCTTCCAAAAATTGAACATTCCGACATGCTGATCGTTGTAAAATCGACTGCAACATACGAGAAGCCAGACGTTTCCCTCGCGCTGATTCGTCTACTGCCACTTGCCAGATAAATAAGGTATTATCCGCTTTCGGCTGAATAAATCCAGAAATGAAACCGACAATTTTCGCATCTTTCTCAACAACTATACTCGTCTCACTGAATTGATCAGCCCATAACAAATAGCTATACGATGAGTTCAGGTCGAGTACTTGGGTATCTTTAATGAGTTGCCAGATTTCTTTTCCATCTTTTACATTCGGTTCGCGAAACGTGTATGGATCAGTTGGGTCCACACCCGCAATTGAAAGTTTATGGTGTTTCTGCAAACATTTTTCCTCCAAGTCTTATCATGTACAATTACACATACATGTTCATTCTCTGTAAGTTTCTGAGATGTGCGTTTACTTCTCTACCAGAGAACGTTGGTACGTTCAAAAATAGTGGTTCATCATGTTCGTGAGGTTTTTTAGGATTGAGCCGCCATACTCAATTCAATCCGTAATAGGAAGATACATACGTAGAAAAGCCAAATGGAGATTCGTAACTGGCTACTAGGGTGCGTTGCGTTGCAATGACCCAACAGAGCGCCTACCCAAAAGCGGGGAGCTTTTGTTCATGAAAAAACAGCTGGTACTACTAAAAATTTGCTGATATGAAAGACACTTTCATTATCACATTCACTGCCCTATGCATTCATCCAACCAACGTTCGATCACTGGTGAAGAAGCAAACAACGTGTCTCCTCTGACACTGGTTGTTATTATAGGAAACTCTGAAAACGTTGTCAATAGAAAGTATATCAATAATTATTTTTGATTAAAAAGTAAAGTTCGACTAAGGCAATAGCTGTATAGCTTCAAACCGGATATAAAAAACCGGAAACTATTTAAAGTTTCCGGCCGACTTTTATGAAAATAACAACTTTTCTAAATCCATTGGAGCGATATATGTGTCGCCTTTATAGACACGCATATTTCCTCCCGAAACTTCATCGATCAACATAATATTGCCTTCAGAATCACGACCGAACTCCAATTTAATATCGTATAGGTCCAATCCCTTTTTCGCCATTTCCGCTTTGACGATTTCAGAAATTTGTTGTGTTTGCTTCTTCAACGTTGCGTATTCTTCATGCGTTAAAATCCCAAGCTGTGCTAGCGCATCTTCTGAAATAGGCGGATCTTTACGATCGTCGTCTTTCAATGTCACTTCTACAAATGCGTCCAGTACTTGCCCTTCTTCACAATACGCTCCATATCTGCGTAAGAAACTTCCTACCGCACGGAAACGACAAATAACTTCAAGTCCGCTGCCGAACATCTCCGCCTGTTTTACTGTCATCGTCACTTCGTCTAAATCAGCGGCGATATAATGAGTCGGGATCTGTTCTTCTGCTAATTTCTCGAAAAAATACTGTGTCATACGAAGACCGGATTTCCCTGCACCTTCTATCGTCAATCCAACCGTATTCGCACCTGGATCAAATACGCCGTCTTCCCCTGTCACATCGTCTTTAAACTTCAATAGCACATGTCCATCTTCCAACTGATAGACATCTTTCGTTTTACCAGAATAGGTTAATTTCATCCGAACGATTCTCCTCTATTCGTAAATGTCGTACTACCTTCTCAGTATAATGCACTTTGGCTAGAAGAAAAAGTCCTGATTGACAAAACTTGAGTCATGTCGATGAAAAACTTGCAATTGCCATGCAGTATACCGCGAAAAAGCAATTGCTTCGTGACGACTTCGATGCTGGGCAGAAAAGGAGTGTATGCTTTAGGATTCTCCCGAGAGAAACCGGACGCTTTCCTGAGGGGACGCGGCGGACTCGCCAGAAGTGCGTTGGCGATTACGCCTGTAAATGCAAAGATGTGCTCCTTTTTGCTGCGCTTCACTCGCAAAAGCCGTACTTCGCTACGGCTTTTCCTGATCCTCCAGGAGTCGCCGGTTCTTCCGGGAGAATCCTTGAGGTTGTGTCGGGAAGTCAGTTCGTGTTCGTCCAGAAATAAAGTATGGTAAGTTACGCTTCTTGGACAGTATGGGTGGAGCTATGGATTGCCTGACTAAATGCGTATAGAGTCATTTCTTTTTCCGCTTAGTTCATCGTTACAGTCATAGTAGCTAGCAACACTTCACCGCTATCTAAATTCAAAAGCGGTAGAATTGTTTAAGACAAGTCTGCTTTGTTTTCACCATATATAAAGAGTGATCAACCTGTCTTGCCTATACAAAGTACGGCTGAAGCTGGAGGACGATCGACTCCGGGAGGGTCAGGACGACAGGTGTAACTCGCAGCGCTTGACGGTCCACCGCGTCCCCTCCGGAAAGCGTATCGTCTGGAAGCGCAAGCCGCAGGACACTTCAAGTCAGCATTGCTCCATCTAACTACCACAGTCAAAATCGCTTGTAACTAAATGAATAAGAGAATTATACATAATAAAGTTAATCGACAAGCTTGCTAAAAACATTTATTTGATTGTCAATACTTTATATTTGTATAGCAATGTAACACTGCTATTCATTAGAAAGTGAACGATCAATGGAGCTAAAAGAGTAGCTGTCTGCATGTAAATCCACCCAAACACTACACTGGACACTGAAATACTCAGTAGCATCACAGGCTTTTTGAAATACTGAACATGAAGGCATAAAAACAAGAATGTAGTCGCTATAATCGCAATCCACGCACTTTCTGTGTATACAAGAATTAGGTTTTGAATAATTCCCCTGAACAGCAACTCTTCAAATAACGCCGCTACAAACAGCATGATCATCGTTACCGGTATGGAATAGCTTGTAAATTCCATATTAGCAGTTTCTATGTATTTCGAAGGCAAATATGTTGCCAACAGCACCCCAAACGCTATCAGACCTACCGATGCTCCCGTTACGTACACTACCACGCGCAGCGGCTGATCGACTGACAGTAAATTCGCTACGGTTAGCACTTTATAGATGACGAGACAAAATAGAATAGCTACGCATATAAATGAAAATGAAGAAAACACAAATATGGCTTCTTTGGGATTGAAGTCTTTTTTCACTTTTTCATTTGAAATTCCCATAGTACCTCCTTCAGCTTGCTATTTCGAGCTAAACTTTATTTCTTTAACTATCATAAATGAAAATCGTGTGCGTTCCAATATTCAGTGGAATACAAGACTACTTCGTCATGTTTCTGTTTTTGGAAGGGGATCGGTTCATTGTAGCCACTTCGGCGCTGACGGACGGCTCCTGTAACGATTCAGAAAAGAAGATGGCCGTACTAGCGAAGAAGCAACTGCGAGGTCGACCGAAGCCATGAGACAACTAGCGGCTAAGCTAGATGGCTCATGGCCAGACCCCGGCAACAGAAAGCAGACGACTCACGCCCGAAGCCTCTTAGCTCGTCTAAACAAAGCTAATGCAACACCAAGCGTAACTAAATCCGCCAATGGAATCGCAAAAAAGATTGAAAACGCTGGAAGCACTCCAAATATATCATACATACTAAAAACATACGGCAACACGATAACTAACGGAATTACGGAAACCACCTGTCTAGTCAACCCGATGACAACCGCCTGCAATTCACTTCCCGTAACCTGCAACAACGTCATCACTGTATACGTAACGCCCAAAATAGGAAAAGTGATAAAAATTACTTTGATTATCGCCATTACAGACTCGATCAATGCGGGATCTCCTGTAAAAACAAGCAAGATATATTTTCCAGCCAAAAAAACAATAGCCGTCATTCCTAGCCCATAGAAGAAACAATACTGTATAGTCTTCTTAACAACCAAATTCTTTTTCTCTTCGTCACCTTTACCCGAAAAGTAAGCAATGATTGTTTGAACCGCCTGCGTGATTCCGATAATCGGCATTAGCAACAACATGTACATTTTATTTGCAATATTCCACATCGCCACATGCGAATGCCCGCCTACAGAAAGCAACTGGTAGTTTACGATAAATGCTGTAGCGCCTGCTAACATTTGAATCGTCGTCTGAGCAAAACCAATTTTGAACATTTTATACGACATGGTGACAAATGCTTTCCATGAAATCTTTTCACACTGAAACCAATTCTTTTTCTTCACAAGATAGGCAATCGACAAAAACGCACAGACTACTTCACTAATAAGCGTTCCTAACGCAATCCCTGTCATTCCTAAATGGAAACCAAATGTTAATATCGCGTTACATACAATGTTGATGATGACCGAAAGAACAATAATTACCGCTTCAGCGTTCGGATTACCAAATGCTCTTATACTGCTCGTCAATGTATAGCCAACTGCGCTGAAAATATTACTAATAATAATAATCTTCAAATACTCTTGAGCAAGACTGTAAATTTCCCCTTCCGCCCCTAGCATCGTTACGATCGGATCGATAAACAAATAAACGAGCAATGACGTAGCTACGCTGACGACTAGCGTCATAATAAATCCACTTTGAAAATAACGATTCAATTTCACTCGATCATTACGCCCCAAATATGTAGAGATCATAATCGCTGTCGAAATGGCGAACAGTGTTTGTAGCGCTACAAATACCGCCAAAAGTGGAGAAAGTAATCCCATTGCTGTCAATGCGCTTTCACTTTGGCTTCCTAAGTGACCCGCAAAGGATGTATCTACAACTGCCGTTAACGTTTCTACTATTAGAGAAAAGATTGCTGGCAGCGAAAATGTAAGAAGTAATTTATTGATCGAATAACTTTCATATATCGTATGTTTCATTAATGATCCCTCCTAAAATAATAATAACACCCTAAACAAGACACATAACGTCTTATTTGAGTGTTATGTTAAAATTTTTTTTATAAGGGATAAACGTTCTTTCAAACTCCACATCAGTAATCTCTGAATAAGTTATGGAAGATATTTTAAGCAACATATATTCCTTCTCAAAAGCGTATAAATATAAACCTTCTGGACGTAAAACATAGCTAATAGGTGCTACAAAAAGTCTCTCTTCCTCCACGATAACAGTCAACATTCTCTCCTCATCAAGACAATAATTAATTTTCTCATAGACACTTTCCGTCATATCAATCTTTTCTTCTACGAGATCCACAACAAAATAATCTTCCGCGTCACTTTCCATTAAATGAATCAAATCAGGAGAAATGAGAGCTAACTTTTTTAATACGTCGTCTTTATGTTTTTTCGTGGAAATACTATCATACATCGACAGCGCAAATGTAATAGTTTGCAAATTTTCATTTGTTAAAAAACTGCTCGACAACTTATAACTTTCTTTTATATAGATTCCACCCTGATTTCCTTGTTTACAATAGATAGGCACACCCATCATAGATAATTTATCAATATCCCTTTGAATCGTTTTAATACTTACTTCGAATGTCTTCGCTAACTCTTTATGAGTTACTTTTTTCGTTTTCAGCAAATATAACAATACTTCAAATTGACGATTACGTATGTTGATCCCTCCGTCTCTAGTAAATATCTGAATATAGTATACCTCATTTTTTATGCTCTCATGCCTAGTCACTCCTGTAGAATCTCTTTTCTTTCTGAGACATCCATGCTATGCTATAGTATGAAAACATAATATTTTGACCATTAGGGGAATCCTTTACAAGGACTGAGAAAAGAGTGTGGCTCTGAAACCCTTATTACCTGATCAGGTTCGTACCTGCGTAGGAAAGTGGCAAGTCGCTCAGTATAGCTAGGCATATCTATCGACACATCCACCACTTTCCAGTTCAGGAAAGTGGTTTTTTTATTGGAGTGACAGAAGTATATGAAAGTAATCGGTGTGACGGATGATCAGCAATCAGTGGAAAAATTAGCAATAACCTTACAGCAAACGCTTCCCTATCTTGACGCAATCATCTTACGTGAAAAGTCTAAGACAGCTGAACAACTGACCGAGCTAGTGCATGTATTACGAGATGTCGGTACTCCCCTCGACAAGCTCATAATCCATGCCAACCCAGCGTTAGCGCAATTTTTATCTATTCAAAAAGTACAACTCACAGGGTATGGAATGTCTCTTGCAGACGCACAACTACGCTTCCCTTCATTAACGTTCGGATGCTCTGTTCATTCATTAGAAGAAGCGTTGCAAGCAGAAGCCTCGGGGGCGAGCTGGATACTATATGGGCATGTTTATCCTACTTCATCGAAGAAAGGCATACGTGCGCGCGGCACAGATGAATTGCGTCAAATCGTTTCGGCCTGTATGATCCCGGTTTACGCGATCGGGGGGATACAGCCTGAACATATGCCTTCACTTGAAAAGCTAGGTGTCGCAGGTATCGCTATTTTATCGCCGATAAGTCAAGTGGAAGCAGTGAAAAAGTATAGGAGAAATGGAGAGAATTGCAGTGGAAACGACTATTGATTTGAACGGAAAATCGTATGTAGTGAATCCTCAAGTGAAGACCGTCCGGCAGTTACTTACACATCTCGAACTGGGCGAACGTATTTTGATTGTCGAAAAGAATAAAGAAATTTTACAAAAAGAACAGTACGATGCACCCATTATGGATCGCGATCAAATTGAAATCATACACTTTGTCGGAGGCGGATAACGATGTTGCAAATTGCAGATAAAAAGTTTTCATCACGATTATTACTAGGAACAGGGAAGTACCCTTCATTTGAAGCACAGAAGAAAGCAGTGGCTGTATCAGAAGCGGATATCCTCACATTTGCTGTACGTCGCATGAATATTTTCGAAGAGTCGCAACCGAATTTCTTAGAGCAATTAGACTTGGACCGTTACACATTATTGCCTAATACGGCAGGTGCAAGTACAGCTGAAGAGGCGGTGCACATCGCGAAGTTGGCGAAAGCATCAGGATTGTGCGATATGGTGAAGGTGGAAATTATTGGTTGTAGTCGTTCACTGCTCCCTGATCCTGTCGAGACATTGCGTGCGTCAGAAATGCTACTAGAAGAAGGCTTTATTGTTCTTCCTTATACGTCAGACGATGTCGTACTCGCTAGAAAACTTTGCGAATTAGGTGTCCATGCTATCATGCCGGGTGCCGCTCCAATCGGATCTGGCAGAGGCATTCTGAATCCATTGAACCTTTCATTAATAATTGAACAATCGAGAGTTCCTGTAATCGTCGATGCAGGAATCGGCTCGCCAAAAGACGCGGCATACGCAATGGAACTCGGAGCGGACGGTGTGTTATTAAATACAGCCGTATCCGAAGCGGCTGACCCTGTGACGATGGCTGAAGCAATGAAGTTGGCCATCGAAGCGGGACGTCTAGGTTATAAAGCCGGACGCATGCCAATAAGAGATTATGCAGTGGCAAGCAGTCCACTGGAAGGGTTTGTGCCAAATTGAACAGAAAATATTCACGACAAGAGCTATTTTCTCCTATCGGCCTTATCGGACAACAACGCATCCGCGACGCCAAAGTATTCGTACTTGGAGCGGGTGCACTCGGTTCATCAGGCGCAGAAATGCTTGTACGCGCAGGCATCGGTGAACTGACGATTGTTGATCGGGACATTTTGGAATGGACGAATCTGCACCGCCAGCAATTGTATAGTGAACAAGATGTTGTCGATCAATTGCCAAAAGCCATCGCTGCAGAAAAACGATTGCGCGCCATTAACAGTGACGTGAAAATTCGCGGAATCGTTGCCGATGTCACGCCCGAAAATGTGCTGGAATTATTTGAAGGCCATCAGTTCATTTTGGATGGAACGGATAATATCGAAACGCGGTTACTCGCGAATGACGCTGCCCTTCAATTGCGCCTCCCTTTTTTCATGGGTGCATGCGTAGGAAGCTATGGCGTAACATTCCCAATTGGAGTCGCAGAAGAACAACCTTGCCTTCATTGCCTGCTCGAAGTCCTGCCGCCGCAATCACTCACTTGTGACACAGTGGGCGTCATCAGTCCGATCGTCGTGACGACAGCCGCCCGTCAAGTCGCAGAGTTGCTGAAATATATAACAGGCGCTAAAATGAGTCCTCGCCTGGAGTCAGCGGATCTATGGACAGGTGAACGAGCAGCGATTAGTGTGCATAGCATGAAAAAATCAAGTTGTCCTAGCTGTTCGGAAAAACCTACGTATCCGTTTTTATCAGCTAGCGAGATCATTCGAACAGCAGTGCTTTGCGGACGCGACACCGTACAACTGACATGGCCTAAAAATCGCCAAGTGGAACTCGCCCCTTTTGCAGATTCCGTTCGCGGTACCGTTTCAAACTTAGTACACAACCCTTATTTGGTGTCTTGTGAATATCATGATCACCGACTCGTATTATTTCGCGATGGCCGAATGCTCGTGCATGGAACAAAAGACATCACGCAGGCGAAGAAAATCGTCGCTGGATTGATTGGATGACATGATATTTGAAGTATATTTTTAGCGTAAGAGAATAGAGTGGGCACTGAGTACTCGTTTTATAAGCGAGTACTTTTTTATGGCATGGAGATGTTTCCTATGAGCGCGAACTCACTTCCTATGAGCGCGGGAACGGATAAAGTCCATATAATTGTGTAAATAGAAAAAGAGCCACATCAATTCCCTATGTTACAATGTTCACAACCACGATCACATTGAGGAGGAATTGATGATGACCCTATTTGATTATCTTAACATAAACGAGGAAGAACTAAAAGAAGCGGTGATGACTTCTAATCTGGACAACGTGCTGAAATCTGCTGTCGTTCTCATATTAAATGAGTATATGGAAAAAGAAAGAGATGAGTATTTGGAAACGGCCAAATATGAACGAGTAGCTGAGCGACGTGACTATCGCAACGGCTACTATGAACGAGAACTGATGATCACTATCGGGCGCGTGAAATTAAAAGTTCCGCGTACACGAGAAGGTGGTTTTTCGACATCGGTTTTTGAAAAATATGCACGGGTGGACCAGGCGTTTATGCTTTCCATGCTAGAGATGGTGGTCAGTGGCGTTTCCACAAGGAAAGTGACGAATGTTATCGAGACATTATGCGGAGAAACGGTTTCTAAATCTTTCGTATCTTCACTGACTGCCCAGCTCGATCCGATCGTCAACCAATGGGCCAGCCGTCCTTTGAATGTGACGACGTATCGTTACTTGCATGTGGACGCCATGTATATCAAAGTCCGTGAGAATCGAAAAGTGGTTTCCAAAGCAGTTTATATCGCGACGGCGATCAGCACGGACAACCGCCGGGAAGTGGTGGGTCTGAAAATTGATCAAGCAGAGAGTTTCGAAGCTTGGCAGTCGTTCCTCCAGAGTCTAAAGCGACGTGGACTCCAATCTCCTGACCTTGTCATTTCGGATGCACATGAGGGGCTCAAGAAGGCGATTAGCCAGGAGTTTGTCGGGACTTCTTGGCAACGATGTACTGTCCATTTCAAGCGGAATCTACTAAAAGCATTACCGAAAAAAATGGCCAAATCCTTTATGGCGGACGTGCGCACTATTTTTATGAGCGCTGATCTTGAAGGAGCTCGGGAAGCGAAAGAACGGCTGGTAGAGAAGTATGCGAAAGAGCCACGTGTTCAAAAAGCGTTAGATATTCTTGAGGGAGGCTATGATGAGGCCACGCAGTTCTTAAATGAGCCTTCTCGTTATCATCGCTATACAAGTTCTACCAATCACCTAGAACGCTTAAATCAAGAAGTGCGAAGAAGAGAACAAGTCATCCGCATTTTTCCAAATGAGCAGTCTGCCTTTCGACTGATCGGTGCTGTGCTGATGGAGGCGGATGAACGTCTACAAAAAGGCAGCCCGCTACGGTAAGTCAAAACAAAACTGTTCCCGCAGGGAGGGGGTACCCCCTCCCTGCGGGAACAGCAAATCGAACTATCCGTGAAGTGACATTCAATAGGGGATAAGTAATTTACACAAGATCAAGGACTTGACTCGGGAAGAACACTTTCTATGAGCGCGAACTCACTTTCTATGAGCGCAGACACACTTTCTATGAGCGCGAACTCACTTCCTATGAGCGCGAACTCACTTTCTATGAGCGCAGACACACTTTCTATGAGCGCAGACACACTTTCTATGAGCGCGGGAACACTTTCTATGAGCGCGAACTCACTTCCTATGAGCGCGGACCCACTTCCTATGAGCGCGAACTCACTTTCTATGAGCGCGGACCCACTTCCTATGAGCGCGAACTCACTTTCTATGAGCGCAGACACACTTTCTATGAGCGCGAACTCACTTCCTATGAGCGCGGACACACTTTCTATGAGCGCCACAACGAACCCTACGAACCCTCCCGCCCATCAAAAAAACGATTCAGCAAGACGTTTTCACGTCCCACCAAATCGTTCTTCCTCATTCATACGTAGTAGTATCTAGTTCCAATACGCCGTCCGTCATCTGATACACTTTATCAAAATATTTCATCAAACGCGTGTCATGCGTTACGACAATTGTAGCTGTTTCTTTAGACTTCGTTTCATGCTGCAACAACTCCATCACTTCAAATGCCCGATCGGAATCTAATGAAGCAGTCGGTTCATCCGCCAAAATAATTGACGGATTGCTGAAAAGTGCTTTAGCAATAGCGACACGCTGACGTTCACCGCCCGATAAATCAGAAGGATACTTTTTATGCAGCTTAGTAATTCCCAAATCCTCATAAAGCTGCTTCTTTTCGACAGCCGATAAATTATTCTTTTTCACTTTATTCAGTAACTCCAATTGCTGATCGACTGACAAGAACGGCACTAAGTTCGATGCTTGCAAAATGAAGCCGATCTCTTGTAGGCGAATTTTTGAACGTTGCTTTTCATTGAGCTGCGACAATTCTTTTCCATTGATAATAACTAGCCCTTCGCTCGGTGTCTGCAAACCACCAGCGACGGTTAGGAACGTACTTTTCCCCGAACCTGAAGGACCGATGACTGCAACCAATTCGCCTCGTTCGACTATAAAGTTCGTCTCTTTCATCGCTTCGACTAATGTATTACCTTCTCCAAACGTCTTTTTTGCGTTTCGTAGCTCCAGTACCATCGTTTACCCTCCTATCGCTTCTAATGGATCGATTCGAATGATGGTCCAGACGGAAATCACTGCCCCGGCAATCGATACGGCGATTAACACCAATCCGTAAATCACCATGACCGGCACATCAAATTGAATCGGCACTGCGCTTGGCAAGAAACTTCCCGCCAGCAACGTTAATCCAAACCCTAAAACCACACCGATTAACGCAAGAATGAATGTCTGGGCGATGACCGACTTCGCCAAATAGCCACTAGAAATTCCCTGTGCTTTCATCAGTCCAAACATGCTAATTTTCTGGACAGTCAACACGTATAAGAAAATCGCTACGATCGCTGCTGAGATGACGAATAAAAAGTAGATCATATATGTCACCGTCAAATTCTGCTCCGTATATCCCGGCAAGTTTTCGATAAATGTTTCCGTTTTAATTATTTCCGTATCTTTTGGCAACTCTACTTCATCCCACTTGGAATCCTTAATAAGAATGGCATTCACAATCGACTTATTCATCTCATAGGCATCGCCAAATTTAATCTTTTGCAAGTCATTCAACTTCATATACAAAACAGGCGCTGCGTTAAAGCGAGCCTTCTCTGTAAATCCAACGATTGTCAATTCAGTATCCGTCGATGACAATTCCAATGTATCTCCAATTTTGAATCCATCATCTTTTAACGCATCCGATGCAACTACACCATTTTGCACGTAAAACGTCGGATCCCCTTCACTTACTTTCGGCGCAATGAACTCATCTTTATTAATACCGAATAACAGAATATTCTTTTTCGCCTCTCCGTTATTCGCAATGGAACCGCTCTGGCTGACGACCGCCGTTTCCTCCACTCCCAATTCATCTGCCAAATTTTTATCCAACGCGGATTGATAGAGACTCTTATCGGATTCTTCCGTCAGAAGGATCGCGTCAGCTTTCCACGAATCGACCGCTTCTCTGTTCATACTTGCTAATCCATTTGCAAGACCCGAAAGGAAAAACACTAGAAAAGAAACTAGTAATAAAATCGATGTAATTAATAAAAACCGCAATTTATTTCGTTTAATTTCGCTCCATGCTAAGAACATCTACGCTTCACTTCCTCTTATAAGACGTCAATTGCTTCTTCCAATTCGTAAGAAGTCGAAACTACTTCTTTCGCCACTCCACCAATAGAAGTAATGACTTGCTGTAGATTTTTCATATGATCTGAAAAATGAGTAATATCATGAATCGTCAAATGAACCGTGTCGGTAATATTTTGGAATGTCTCTTTTGAGGAATCCGTTTCTTTCATTCCCATATCAGCGTACTTCGTCACATTTTCGATCGCTTGATGCACTGCATGCGTTTTTGCTTTGGATTGGGATACGAGTTCTGCAATATTGTCTGTCGAACGTTTCGTCTGATCAGCCAAATTACGAACTTCATCCGCCACTACAGCAAATCCTTTTCCGTGAACTCCTGCACGTGCTGCCTCAATTGCTGAGTTCAATGCCAGTAAATTCGTTTGGTCTGCAATATTTTTAACCAATTGCACGACTTCTTCTATTTGAGCGGATGCACGATTCAATTCTTCCACTAATTCTGCCATTTCTTTCGTTTCTTTGACAATCGTCTCTGATGTGAACACCAGTTGCGCCATTTGTTCAATTCCTGATTGAGCTTGTTGTGCTGACGTTTCCGAGCGTACAATACTATCCTGAATTTTATTGTCCAGTTCGGCGGATTGTTCGATTAAATCACGAACTACTGAATAAGTTGACTCGGACTTTTCTTCAATTTCCAAAGCGATGCTACCGATCTGTTGCTTTACGCCGTCTTTGATCTCTTGTTGCTGTTTGTACATCGCTTCATTCATACCCTTTTCAAACGCTTCGAGCACCAACTGCTTTTCAAAGTTCAGGATTTTACTTAAAGCGACGATCATTTCTCGCTCTTCTTTACGATCCAGTTCCAATGAAAACAAAATATCCAGCATTGTCGAATGTAAATTTTGGAATGCCGCGATATACCATTTCGGATCCAATCCGATTCGCATGTGCGATTGAGCAACTTTGCTACGGTTCACTAAATACGCCTCATCAATGACTCCGTCGAATAAACCGCCTAAGTGATGAGCAAGCGTCTTACTTAAATATTCCGTATTACTATGTTTACGAATAAGAGAGGATAAATGAGGAACTGCAGTGACACTATCGTAAAAAGCTTTGACAATATCGTCAATTCGATCATGCATTGGTTTTTTTAAGGCGCGAAGCAACTGTAAATCACGTTCTGTTAATTTGATCGCATCTAGTTGTAATTGAATTTCTTTAGTAGGTACTTGCAATTTGACCGGCGCAGAGGAAATCGGTTGAACTATTGATGGTACTTGACGTTTCTTTGTAATCCACATGAGTATACTCTCCTTCTTTCTTCAACACACCAACAAATTGCGCTATTGATTTGTTTACACTTTGTATAATGTTATTCCACTATAAATATACCGTAACCACTAATGAAGTTCCACTATTTTACACTACTTTAGGATTATTTCCTTTTACCCATCGTTTTCTTTAACAACATGCCTACAACTACTCCATATAAAGCATGCCCGGCAATCCACCAGCTTAACGAAACAGCATCCGTAAAACTAGGTGTACGATCAGAAAACGATGTCGTCGGATATAGTAAAAGTCCAATAGCAGTATTAATTAAAAAAGAGAAATAAACGACACGGTTCCTTATAAAATCAGTACTTTTATCTAGTGCGATCACTAATAAGATACAGAGAACTACAGACACTACTAAGTGAAAGAACACTTCTATTGCTTCTGAAAATTGATAGTCTTTGACGATAGGTATATAATCAACGTTCAACAGTAATGTATATACTTTGTAACCTAACAGAACTTCTACTGATTTTAAAAATATTGCTAATATTATGCCTGTTACTAAGCCAATCCAAACACCTTTACACATATTTATCCTTTTCATGTATACACCTTCCTACACAACAAAAATAACAGATTTGACTTGACTCGTCAAATCTATGTATAATGTTAGACAAGAAGAACAGCGCGGGAGATTCACCGCTAATTCAGTTTGTATAGAAAGGTTGATTGCTGTGAAGCCGTCATCTGAAACACCTACGTATACCATTAAGCAGGTTGCAGATCTAACAGGCATGTCGAGACAAGTGTTACGAAAATGGGAAGAACGTTACAATATCGTCGTACCGCAACGGTTAGATAATGGATATCGTATTTATAACGATGAAGATATACGTCTTTTCTTGTTGATGAAGCGCTATGCAGAGGAAGGATTTGCACTTTCACAAGCAGCGGACATGGCCAAATCCCAAAAGAATACAGCTATGCCGTCCAGTCTTGAAGACACGTATGCAGAAGAGACATTGCGTGAGTTGCTTACACACGGAAAAAACTGTGATGAATTGGAGTTAAACTTTTCATTGCAAGCGGCCTATCACCGGTTAGGTCTTGAACAATACTTGCAACAAATTATTATACCTTTTCTTAAAAGTGTCGGGGATCATTGGGCTACGGGGGAATGGGACGAGTATCAGGAAGCATTGTCTAGCCTCGTTGTTAGAGACCAACTCGTTCAACTACGACGCAATTTCCAATATCGGGAAGACTCGCCAATATTGCTTGGCGCATGCCTTCCCAACGAATCGCATGAAATTCCCGTCCACATCATATTGCTGCAACTGATGTTAAAAGGCTGGCGGACTGCGATGATTGGGGCATCGCCTGCGCCTGGAGCGATAGAATCTTTTGTAGAAAAGATCAAGCCCGTTAAAGTATTACTTTCCGCCTCTACTACATTACCATTCGAAAAAAATCCAGAGATGATTAAACGACTGGATGCCTTTGCCGAAGAACATCCCGCTGTCACATTTTATCTCGGTGGATACGGTGCCGTCATTTGCGCCAACGAATTGCAGCTGCAACATATTCGTATGCTTGACTCCATTGATGATATTTAATTCTTTTTACATGTTTCATATGCTGCCAGTGCACGGGCTCGGGCAGCTCGATGGTCAACGATAGGCTTCGGATAATCTCCCATTGATTCTACTATGGAGGCAGGTGCTTTCATTGGCTCAAAAATATATTTCGCAGGTATATCACGCAACTCTGGAATCCACTTTTTCACATAAGTGGCCGACTCATCAAACTTCTCTCCTTGCACGATGGGATTAAACACCCTGAAGTAAGGAGACGCATCAAAACCACTGCCTGCCACCCACTGCCAGCCCATCGCATTGTTCGCGATATCCCAATCTACTAACGTCTCTTCAAACCACTTCATTCCTTCTCGCCAATCAATCAATAAATGCTTAATCAAAAACGAAGCGGCGATCATCCGCACTCGATTGTGCATATACCCTGTTTGCCATAATTCTCGCATACCAGCATCTACTAATGGATATCCGGTCCGCCCTTTTTTCCACGCTAGAAAATTTTCATCGGACGGCTGCCACGGAAACTTTTCAAACTCGGGTCGTACAGGCCGTTCCAACATATGAGGAAAATAAAGCAATTGGTAATGAGCAAAATCACGCCACGCCAACTGTCGTAAAAAGGCCTCAATTTGTTCATCAGCGACCCCGTCCGTAGCCAACGCGCTATACCAAAGCGATCGCACGCTAATATTCCCCCATGCCAAGTAAGGTGAAAGTTGAGACACATTCGGTTGCGCCGGAATATCACGTCCTTCTTTGTAGTCGGACAATCCTTTGCGGCGGAATGTCTGCCAGCATTCGATAGCGGCAGCTTCTCCTGGTTGCCACGAAAGTTTTTCATACCAAGGATAATCTGCCAGCAGTCCCCATTGTTCTGCAGGCAACGAAGGAAAGCGTGTAGCAGGGCCTTTCATGTTTTTTGGCACAGGCAACGACTGCGCAATCGGCTCTTGTCGAAGTTGTTTCCAAAAAGGAGTGAACACTTTATACGGTTGCCCACTTTTATTGAATATCGTATCAGGCGGTACGAGCAACGTCCCTTGGAATGAACGTACTTGCGCATCGATATTTTCAAAAGCAGCTGTCAATTCCTTTTCTAGCTGACGACTTTCGGGATCGTATAATTCATTATATACGAGTTGACCGGCTCCGCTTTCTCGCTGGATGTTCGTCAGTTCTTCCACTACAGAACCTTTTCTTACTATGAGTTGAATCTGGTGCTGCTCGAATGTTTTTTGAAGTTCTAGTAAACTATGATGCAACCACCAGTCAGATGCCTCGTGAACCGTTTCCGGCAAAATGAAAACCGGCAACACGTCACCATGTGCTACCGCTTCCACTAAGGCTGGATGATCATGCAAACGCAAATCTTTTCGAAACCAAACGATTGTACTGCTCATAACTTCCTCCTTTGATCGTGCTCATAATGTGTCGGGAGACCGGTTGGCAAAGTACGCCTTTTTGTCTGGTCTTCCAACGTCGGTCGAGTCTGGACGTCGCCCTGCACTTTTGATTCGGCTAGTTACGGGCGACAGACTCTCGGAGCGTTTCAGACCGGACGAAAAGGCAAAGTGACGCCTTTTTGTCTGGTCTTCCAACGTCGGTCGAGTCTGGACGTCGCCCTGCACTTTTGATTCGGCTAGTTACGGGCGACAGACTCTCGGAGCGTTTCAGACCAGACAGAAAGGCAAAGTACGCCTTTTTGTCTGGTCTTCCAACGTCGGTCGAGTCTGGACGTCGCCCTGCACTTTTGATTCGGCTAGTTACGGGCGACAGACTCTCGGAGCGTTTCAGACCAGACAGAAAGGCAAAGTACGCCTTTTTGTCTGGTCTTCCAACGTCGGTCGAGTCTGGACGTCGCCCTGCACTTTTGATTTTAAAATGCGCCTGATCCTCCTCCGCCGCCTCCTGTTCCTCCACCCCCGCCACTGCTACTGCTGTCGCTGGCTGGGGCGTTGGTGGAGATGTTCGTGGAGGCTTGGCTGAATGAGCCTGCTAGGAAGACGGGGTTGTAGACCATGCCTCCGTAGTACCCATCGTCGTAGTGACGTGTGTGGGTGGTAGATTGGTTTTCGTTTAGCTGTGTTTGGGCCTGGGCGAAGCTTTTGTAGTAGGCATCGAGTTCTGGATGTTTCGTTCCAACTCCGTAGATTAAGACGCGGAATCGATCGTCCATAGTCAAGTCTTCCCATTTTTCGGTATCCATTGCTTTCATCCATTCATCGACTTGCTCCCACTCTTTTTTCATTAACATTCCTGCGTAGTTGTAGGCGCTGAAGCCGATAGCTGAGACTGCGGCAATGATAGCTAGAATAATCGCCACAACCATGGTGCCATACAATTCGTGGAGTAATAAATATATTGCTACCCCTGCTCCGATCACGGCGATTCCACTGAGGATGAGGCGTACTTTGGAAGAATCCTCTTTTACGTCATACTGTTTCAATTCTTCTTTCAATAAACCTTTCCATAAGTCGAACTTCGTTGTGAATGCCTCGTAATTTTTCTCTGCTTTCGTGTAGGACATTAATTGCTTCAAAGTAAATTTATGATCCTCCCCTATTTGATAAAATAGCAGTTGAATCAATTGTTTTTCATGCTCTAATTTGACGTTCGCATCCACTAATTCAAACTCTTCTTCAGTCGTTTGCTTTACATGTCCTTTGCGTACTAAATCGAGTAAAGCTGCAGATAATAACTCAATAGAAACTGTTCCATTTTTGAACAGAATCGTCGCTGGCATGCTCATATCGTAAGCTGGAACATAGAAGCCATTCGAATCTATTTGATATTGCGCTTCTTTGGCGTATCTTTTCCTTCGCAAGCTAGCCAACAGCATGACGGCCGCAAACCCCAAAAATCCCGCCACCATACTAACGGCACCCACCGTACTCGCTTTCTGTTGATCTGCAATAAATTGTTCACGTTCCTCGATTAATCGTTGCTGCTCTGCGAGGATGACTGGACGAATTTCCCCTTCTCGCGCGTTCATTGCAGGGAATAAAGAAGGTTCATAAACAACTCGAATATCTCCATTTTCTCCCGAATACACCGTACCCATAGCGAATACGACACGACCGTCCTTCTCCACATTACCCGATCCTTCTGCACTGTCATACCCTAGAAACAGAACGTCAGAAGTTGCGCTCGGCGGCACGATGGTAATCGTCATGTTGTCATAATCGGTTTCATTGCGCCGATCAAAAAACGGCCAATAAAATTGTACACCGTCTTCGTACTTCTCCATGCCATCAACAATCGTATAATTCAAGTCGAACGTAACTTTTTCGTTACGCCCTTTACGGTGTGCGCGGTATTCATAATTGTTCTTTTCCACTTTCAACTCTTGATTTTTTTCATATGCTGTAAATTCTTCAATCAATGCTCCCTTTTTAGGCTGCATCTCCCGAATGATACCATTAAATTCACTATCGAAATCATACGTAAACTGTTCATTCACTTCTACTGTTCCATCTGCTTGTAAATGTGCGTAAATTTGCACGTCAGGGATGCTAAAATCAACTGCTCCCACCGTAGTCGGAAGTAGTAAGAATAACAATAAAACTATACTGGACAGTTTCCATTTCATACAAATCACCTCTTATCTGAAGTATACGATAAGAGGTAGTTAATAGATTCATTTATTTACAGAATGTTTGAAATCTCTATTTTACAGCTTCATCACACGAACGAAATAAAATCCTACCACAGCGAACAGCAACACCAGTATTCCGATAAATACAGGCATATTCAACGTCTCGATCTGTCCGAGCGCGATTCCATTCATTTGCCACATAATGAATACCATTAGCAGCGTGGAAATGTTTTTCGTAGCGTTCATGAACAGCATGCCGTAACGATATTGAACATCGATATTATCCGCTCGCAAATTTATATAATTAAACGTGTGTGGATATTTTTCCAACACGGACAAACCAATCCACAACGCAATGCCAATGAGCGGCAATAGCAGTAATTCAGCTTTCGATCCATAGCGGTCGACTTCACCATCCAGGCCGAAATGCGCCGGTATTTGATCTGGCATTTGATTCCAATGCAAAGCAAGGTACGTTAGACACGCAGCGAATAAAGCGATAACCAACACATCGAAAACCTTTGCCACATTGGATTTCGGCAGATTGCGCTTCGGTTTTTCCACTGCCATGTCTATCCCTCCTTACGAGCTTTTATCACTCGTCATTTCAAATACGTCGAAAATATTTTGATGAATATTCAATGACATGATCTTCCCATTCTTCTCATAAAAATGAATAGACCCTCGACGTTCATCGACTAAATCTGTCCAGCCCCATTCTTCAATGGTCTGTAAATACTCGTCTGGTGGATTGCCTTCTTCATCGCCAATCCCCTTCAACTTATACTTCGCCGCTTTAGAAATTTCCCCAACACAATCTTCCGGCTTCACTTCATAGGCTTCTTTAGGTACAGGAAATCCTTGATTGATAATAGCCATTCGATACCCATCTTCATGACTATAGACATTTGAACAACCAGCAACGAGCCATGCTACCATCAACAACACTAGCAGCTGCTTCATATCATAACCTCCCGTTTCACAGGTTACTTCAACTTCTCTACAATAACGACCTTCAAATAATTAAACTCCGGATAATCACGAGGTGTACGGAAATCCTTCGGCAATGTAGACTCTTCTAGCACTTTATAACGAATGCCAGTCTCTTTAAACGCCTGCTCGATGAACCCCTTAAACTTCTTCATACTAAAACTCGCATTGTTTGTAGAAGCTACAATAATACCGTTCTTCTCAGTTACCGCAATCGCTTCTTTCATGAGCATCGGGTAATCCTTCGCTGTGCTGAACGTATATTTTTTCGAACGCGCAAAGCTCGGCGGATCCAAAACGACCAATCCGAATTTCATCTCATGGCGCTTCGCATAACGGAAGTAATCGAACACATCCATCACGTTAATATCTTGCTGTTCATAATCAATGCCGTTGACACTAAACTGTTCAATCGTTTTCGCCACACTGCGCTTCGCCAAGTCCACACTCGTCGTTTTTGTCGCGCCTCCGAGTGCCGCAGCTACTGAAAAGGCTCCCGTATAAGAGAACGTATTCAGCACATCGCGGCCTTCCGAATACTTATCACGAATCGCCTTCCGCACATCTCGCTGATCCAAGAAAATACCCGTCATCGCCCCATCATTCAAATCAATCGCAAAATTCATGCCATTTTCTTTCACAATAATCGGGAAATCCCCTTCTGTTCCTTTCACGAAATCATCTTGTTCTACGTACTGCCCCTTCGTATCAAAGCGTTTCTTCTCATACACTCCTTGATAGTCCGTGCGCTTATCCAGTACATTGTACACATGGTGACGGAACGCATAAATCCCTTCACTATACCAGCTAACCATGTAATACCCGTCAAAATAATCAATCGTCAAGCCGCCAATCCCATCGCCTTCTCCATTAAATAAACGGAAAGCCGTCGTTTCAGGATCTTCCATATACGAATCGCGGCGTTCAAACGCAGTCGCCATTTTCTGATCGAAGAAATCAAAGTCAATCGCTTCATTTTCATTCGACGTCAGCACCCAACCGATTCCTTTATTCTGCTTACCGTAATAACCTTTGGCCAAAAACTTATGATACCGATCCGTTAAACGAAGCAAGTCTCCTTCTTCCGCGCGAATCTCACTCGTCATGACCGCATCTTTCAAAATTAACGGGTAGCCCTTCTTCAAAGCCGCCGTCCCCTGTGCATTCAACTGTAGTTCAACTAATTTACTCATATCGTCATCCTTAAAGTGTATTTTCTTTATTATCTCACGCTTGAACGCAAGATGAAAGCGTCATATGTACGTAAATACTTGTTGCTTTTCAAATCTTGCACACGCTACACTAATCAAAACAGCACTATGAACAGGAGGAACTTCAATGAAAATCACAACACTCGGAATTTGGGGCGGATACCCGAAGGCAAACAGCGCCACTTCTTCTTTCCTTATCGAACATGACGGTTTCCATTGTTTATTCGACTGCGGAAGCGGTGTCCTCGCCTCTTTGCAAAATTATATTGCACTCGATTCTCTCGATGCAGTCGTCATCAGTCACTACCATGCCGATCACATCGCAGACATCGGTAGCCTACAATATAGCCGATTAATCCAATACTACCTCGGTCACCCATCGCCACCACTGCCTATATATGGACACACTTTAGACGAAGAACAGTTCACAAAACTGTCTTACAAAGAACAAACAACTGCTATCGAACTGGCAGCCCATCAACCCATCACCATCGGTCCATTCACAGTAACTGCCTGTCCGACCGTCCATCCCGTCTATTGTCTTGCCCTGAAATTCACAGTCGGCAACCAATCCGCCGTCTTCACAGCAGACACCGAATGGACCGACGCACTCATTCCATTCGCTACGGACGCAGACATTTTATTTAGCGAAGCCAACCTATACGAAGAACACATCGGCATCTCCCCTGGCCATCTCGCAGGCAGCCAAGCAGGTACCCTCGCGGAGCAAGCAGGCGTAAAGCAACTCATCCTCACCCACTTGCCTCATCACGGGGAAATCCAAGACATTTTACACGAAGCCAAAAAGACCTTCGCTGGACCCGTCGAACTGGCAGAGGCCGGAAAAGTTTATACGTTGTAGAGGAAAAGTGATTCTATGAGCGCGAGCAAGCTTCCTATGAGCGCGAGCACACTTTCTATGAGCGCGGGCACGCTTTCTATGAGCGCAGACACACTTTCTATGAGCGCGAACACACTTTCTATGAGCGCAGACACGCTTTCTATGAGCGCGGACACACTTCCTATGAGCGCGGACACGCTTTCTATGAGCGCGAGCACACTTTCTATGAGCGAAACCACCAAAAAAGACCTTCGCACACCCGCGAAGGTCTTTCTCATCCTCACAAAAACACAATAACAGCCAAAACTACCGCCAACACAATACGATAAATCGCAAACGGCACCAACTTCACCTTAGAAATCAGCTTCAAGAAAAAGCGAATGGAAATCAAAGAAAACACAAACGCACTCAAAAAGCCGACGATGTAAAACGATAGATGATCCATCGACATATACTGCCAATTTTTCATCACTGACACAAGACTCGCACCCATCATAATAGGCACCGCCATAATGAATGTGAAATCTGCAGCCGTTCGGTGGTTCATTCCGAACAACACACCGCCCGAGATGGTTGCGCCAGAACGGGAAAATCCGGGCCACAGTGATAAACATTGCACCAAACCAACAGTGAATGCCTGTCTATATGTAATCTGATCCAACGTCTCCACCCACGGTTTTTTCGGACCGAACTTATCCGCCGCAATCATTAAAATCGCCCCAGCAACCAAAGCAATAATGACGGTTTCCACGCCAAATAAATAATCATCAATCAAATCCTTGAATGCAAATCCGAAAATAACTGCAGGCAACATGCCGACGATCACATGAAGCAAATTAAAACTTTCACTCATCTTCGTCTCGCTTTCACCTTTATACAAACCGACTAAGCTGAATAATCGTTTCCAAAACACGACGACGACCGCTAAAATCGACCCTAACTGAATCACAATTTTAAACGTGATGGCGGGGTACTTCCCCAAGAATTCTTCCGTCTTCAACCACATATTATCGACTATGATCAAGTGGCCTGTTGAAGATACGGGCGCGAATTCCGTCATTCCCTCTACAAATCCTAAGATCAACGCTTTCAATAAATCAAATAATTCCATAAGACTCTCTTTCCGCGAAGGCTAGGCTTCACCTATTCTATTTTCTACTAACTATAGCATTACCATGACGGCGGCGACAGGGGATAAGTTTCGCGCAACACCTTATCCACATGTGCATACATTCATTTTTTGTATAAATACTTGCGGTTATGCACATTACTCGTGGATACATTGTGGAGAAGTGCGTAATTTCTGACTACTTCTGTCGAATGAATCGTTTATCCACATGCCGCGTCTCTAGTACACCCTATGCTAGATTATTCATCACTATGCCGTTTACTTCACCAATTTCTTTTGAAATGCATAAATAACCGCTTGGGTGCGGTCCTGTACTTCGAGTTTTGATAGAATATTACTGACATGTGTTTTTACTGTTTTTAACGCGATGAATAACTCGTCTGCAATTTCCTGATTGGACTTTCCTTGCGCCAGTAACAGCAATACTTCCAATTCGCGTTCTGTCAAATCCTCATGTAATGCATGCGTTTGGCCGCCACGCATTTTTGTCATCATTTTCGTTGTCACTTCCGGCTCCAATACTGTTTGCCCCGCCATCGTTTCCCTGATTGCATCCGCCACGCGCTTTGCATTCGACGTCTTCAAAATATAACTGACTGCCCCAGCTTCTAGAGCCGGATATAATTTATCATCATCCAAGAAGCTCGTGACAATAATCACTTTCGCTTCCGGCCACTGCGCGATAATAGCCGCCGTCGCCTCCGCACCGTTCATGATCGGCATGACCATATCCATTAAAATAATATCGGGCCGCAACTGCAATGCGCGTTCGACCGCCACTTGACCGTTATCTGCTTCTCCAATTACTTCGATATCGGATTGCATTTGTAAATACGTCGATACGCCAATGCGTACCATTTCATGATCATCTACCAACAACACGCGAATCATCCGCAAGCCCTCCTTTTTCAATCGGTAATTTCACTTCGACAATTGTCCCTTGCGACGGTACCGAAACAATTTTGCAACTACCACCGATTTCAATCGCTCGTTCACGTACATTCTGCAAGCCGTACGATCCACCTTTTCCGTCGTCTTGTTTGAATCCGATGCCATTATCTTGCACACGTAAAATCGCCAAACCGTCCCGTTCGATCAATAAAATCTCCACTTCCGTCGCCTGTGCATGACGCAGCGTATTCGACAACGTTTCCTGTGCGATGCGGAATAAATGATCCTCTGCACCTTTTGACAACTCGATATCTTCTAAACGATGGCGGATATCGAACGTTACTTTTTCCTGCAACTCTCGTAAAAGTTCTTCCAATCCTTGTGCCAACGTCTGATTATGTAGCGCAGCTGGACGCAGATGAAGAAGAAGCGCTCGCATCTCTAATTGAGCTTGCTGCACCATTTTCTCCACTTGCGCTAGTGGTTTCTCTAGCGTTTGATTGCCTTCTTGCTGTTCTACAAGTGCCGATAACAGCATCGAAGCCGCAAACAGTTGCTGGGATACCGAGTCATGCAATTCTCTGGCCAACCGCTGACGTTCTTGCACAATTCGCTCTTGAATCATTTTATCTTGCGTGTCTGCACGTTCATCCGTAATCCGTTTCAAACTGCTGCGTTGCGCCTCTAGCACTTCGTATAATTGTTCAATCGAGCGATTCGTTTTCTTTTTCATTTTATTCGAACGGATAAATTCTTGCTTGGCATATAAATCTTCTAATTTTCCAATGATGAAGTTTTCCTTCGAACGACTCGTTATACTAATCCAGCTAGCAATGACTAAACTCAAGACAAAAATCGTTGTACATAACCATACCAATAAAGGCATATCCGCGGCTTCCGTCTCCAAAAGCCACTCGCCGTATTGCGTGAAAGATAAATCAATAAAAAGATAGAAAAACGCAGCTACTAAAGCGCTAAAGATGAACGTTAACAGAATCGTGCGCCCAATGATTGCTCTCATTTTCTACGCACCTCCACATCACCCATCCAAGTAAAGACTGTGATAATTATCTCTGGATCGTTCGGCTGTTTCGTTTCGTAGCCGTCTTTCTCTTGTATAGTTTCATTCAGCAGTCGCTCCTTTCCGCGATTGAGCAGATCTGCTTCTCCGAACAATGTCACATAATGAATACGTACGGGAATATCATACGGCAGTTCAATTAAGATCTTGCCGTATAATTGCCTAATCGAAATGAATGAAGCACCTTTTGGCAATACGGTATCCGTCACATCGACATGTAAATTCGCGAAAAACCCTTGTATATGAACATCTTCCCACTCATACGTAGAAAAAGGAGTGGATTGAACAGAAAACAAACGATTGTTCAATATGCCTTGGGACCGTCTCGCCCGCGGCTTCCGTAAATCACCGAACACTTCATTGGCCGGCATGCCTTTCCACATTTTTAAAAGAGTGTACAATACGATTCCTAAAATGAGCAAACGCACACTCCATAGAGTTAACAGTGCTATGACGGCGAAAAGCAGGCCAAGGATAGCTGTCCATTTCTCTTGTCTTCTATAGCCATAATAGAGAAATCCTCCACCGAGAAGGAGGAAGATAATGTTGCCGTTTGAAAAAAATACGGCTTCTATGAACACAAGCAGTAAGAAAACAATCGCAACTGTTCCGAGCTTGCTAGACTCTTTATTTGTCATGTCATCTTCTCCCTTCCCGATAGAGGAAGCGTACATGCCTCCTCCCCTAGTTTACACAATATCCTGCGATTTTGCGCTTTTTTCTAACGAATCTAGACGTTGCTCCATCGATGAGTGTGATTGTCTAGCTGTCGTTGCACTACCTAAATTTTCAATATATGAATGTAAATCATCCAGCGTCGAGAATATCGGATCCGGTTGTACGAATTTATCCATCTTCTCCTGTGCACGCGTAACATTTTCTTTGCCCATTAACTGCAATTGACGTACACGCATGTCTTTAATACGATGCTTCATCTCTTCAAATTTTCGTTCCAATGAAAGCAATTCTTGTGTGGCGTCCTGAATGCTTGCAGACAATCGGGCAACACGATTTTCATACGCTTCGACTTCTTCTTTTGCGAAAGATACTAGCTCATATTCGCCGGCAGCTTCAGCCAACTTCAACTGATCTCGACGCTTCATCGCTAGTAATTCAGCATCTTGGCGTTCATTTTCCAATTCTTCTTTCAGACGTCCTTGGCGCTCCAATAGTTTCCCGATTTCCGTTGTTTGCTGTTGCGCGTCCAAAAAGTATTGATTCAATAATGCTAATGGATTTTCTTTTTTCCGAGGCTTGTCCATCAAACTATTTAGATCTTCCTGTACAGTATATTTCAATCGATGCCAAAATGCGTTCATAAGTCATCTCTCCTTTATTTTGTAAGTTCATTCCACTGACGTTCAAAATTTGTAAACGGGTCATCCGATTTCGTCATGTTCGGCTTCACTTGACGGTCATTCCATTTATGCCAGACATAGTATATTCCGATCAGCGCAATGATTCCGATGAATGCGCCGACATTTGAGACGGATCCGATTAAGCTAATGACCAATGCAGTCATCCAGAATACTTTAGCGAACATCGAGATACTTTTTCTCCAGTAATGGAAACTAGCCAAAGCGATTGCCCCTGTAATGGCCAGCACAATAATCGATCCTAAATTCAAAAACAATGTCAGACCTGCCACAATCCCGAGTAAAAACAATCCAAATTTCTTCATGTGAATGTCCTCCCTTCATTTGTACCTTCAGTTTATAATGAATCGTCATTTTCTCCGACAGTCCCCTAGCGTATTTCTCTCTCAGACTTAAGGCGGAGACAAATGTAAGACTTCATTTTTTGCACAAAAAAACAGCCAGAATCATTCTGACTGTCTACACTTATTTTGTAACTCGCACTAATCCAGCGATCAATCCTGAGTGAATTCCTTCATGCCACGCTAAAAATTGAAGAACATCATCGATAGTCTCCATTGTGATGAACTTTCCGATCGAGATGGGCGATTCCAATGCTTGATTGGACGAATGGTCTATCACTTGTGGAATTCGTTTGCCTTGCTCTTTGAATGCGACGATCAATTTTTCCATCGCTGGCGGTGCATCTTGCCAAGCAGACGGGCTAGTTCCTGTTTTAAAATAACCCGACCACTCTGTGTGATGCGGTTCATACGTCTTGACTGCTTGGCTCAAAAGACTTTCTGCAGTTACGTAAATATGACCGACATTCCAGTGAATCGTATTGGAAAAGTTCGCAGGTTGAACGTCCCACATCTCTTCACTTGCACCTTTTATACGACCTAATGTATAGCCTCTTGCCATGGATAGTTGTTGAACTGCTCCCATATATCCATTCCTCTCTTCCCGTCAATCGAAAACCAGCCACGCATAGTTGCGGGCTGGTTTCACGATAGATCTGTCGGTTTTTCGATGTTCTTATGCTCGTTCCACTGACCGTGTGCTTCGTGATTGTACTTGCGGTTATATTCATCTTGATCACCATACGGGAATTCCTCGCCTGGTTTCAAGTCATGATAGTTTTGGCTTGGTGATTTGTTTTGACTATAAGCGGAAGGCTGATGCTTCCCTGTATCGTCTTGCGCATTTTCTCTGAATTCTGCTGTAGAATCTGAATCAGCAGGATCGGCTAATGGCAATTCATCCGGTACTACCGCTCTTTCATTTTCGCTACTTACTTTAGGTGTTAAATCTCTTTTGTTTGGATATTTACCGTCAACAGTTGTCATCTTTCCATTCCTCCCCTTATTCTTCTCTATAAACAGACTTCACTCTGTATACATACCCTCATTCAATTAAGAGTAAACTAATTCCTTCTTAAAATAAAAAATTAGAGAAAGACAGTAGTTTTTACCTGTCTTTCTCTATATCCATTTACCCAGCAACGATATCAATCGTTACTTTGAATAAATCTCCATCAACTTCTACATCCATCTTGCCACCATGCAATTCTACAATCGATTGTGCAATCGCAAGCCCAAGACCTGAACCTTCCGTCTGTCTCGACTCATCCCCGCGCTTGAAACGCTCGAATAATTCATCGGTATTATCGCCAATTTCATACTTCGCAACGTTCTTTATAACAATCCGAGCATTCGTTCCAACCCGTTGAAGATTTACGTAGACACGCGTACCCGTCAATGAATACTTCAGTGTATTGATCAACAAATTATCCAGCACACGCCACCACTTCTGTCCATCCACCTGCGCATAAATCGGGGTTTCTGGCAACGTACTACGAACAGATAAATTTTGCTTGGCAAACTCTTCCGCATGTTCTGCTAATGCTTGTTGCATCAACTGATTCAAGTCCACACGTTGCCTCACAATTTCCATAGTGCCACTTGCCATTTTTGATACTTCAAACAAATCCTCGATTAATGTTTTTAATCGTTGCGATTTTTGATCGAGTATTGCGACGTATTTACTTCGCTCTTCTGCAGATAGCTGTTCATTTTTCAATAAATCGGTATAGGTAATGATGGAAGTCAACGGCGTCCGTAAATCATGACTGACATTGGTGATCAACTCACTTTTTAAACGTTCACTTTTCGCCTGTTCATGAATAGAAACGCGCACTCCTTCACGTAAATTATTCAAATTCGCTGCATGTTTGGCGAGCGGCGACTTCCCTTTGACGGGTATAGCCTGTGTCAAGTGCCCTGCCGCCATATCATTTGTGGCAGCTAAAATCCGATTTAAGTACGCGCCCCTGCTAGCAAACAGATAGAGCGCTGGTAGTCCAAGGAATACTACACACGCCGCATATAGGAGGACACCGAATCCACCGACCGCCATAATCGCCACCCCGAGCCCTGCTAAAAAGAAGCCGATCAGCAAGTAGAATAATTGAAAACCGATCGTCCGATTTTCGAACATTCCTACGATATTTCGGGTAAATTGAGCAGTATAACTTTCACTAACGGCCTGTTCAAATGCCCCTACTTGACGATATTGTGCAATCCAATGAATCGTTTGGAATGCTAATAGTATGATAGGCAGAACACCGAATACTATAAAGCTGAAGACTGCATTGCCAATCGTACCAAGAGTCGCGTACGTCAGATGGTTCAAGACGTTAACAATTGCAGATTCGATATAGAGAGCTAAAATAAAACCTGTCAGTAAAAACAGAAGTATTTTCACATCAATTTTCCAATGCGAGTAAATAGAAGCAAACTTTTCATGCTTTACCCATTCTTTGCGAAACTTCATTTTTGTCAACAGTGCAATAAGTGCAATGATACCGACAAGCCAAAATACATACAACGCGTATTTCCCACGATTGAAATCACGAATATTTTCTGCAAGCACACCAGATGTAGCAGTGTCGGACGCAACAATAATCGTCCCTTCAAAGTACTGCGGTGGATTATTGATACGCAACATTTCGTCAGTTGATGGTTGTGTCGAAGCATTCATGTCCTCTGAATAATCCTCTGAATAGGAATCCGTAAATTCAGAGTAACTCCTGTCATGGAGATCAGAGTGTGCTGTAAAATAACCTTTCGTATCACTGAACTCTTCCTTATAAAAGAAAGGTCTATCCACTCTTCCTTTTGTAAAGCGTTCCCCTGTTTCTGTATTGACCAGATCATACGAGATCGGCCATGCATCCGAACCGTAACTTCTTTCATCCTCTATAGCATTAGCCAACTGCTTCGCTTTCTCACTACGAATTTTATCGGCTATATACTCATCATTAGTGAAATTCTGTTCGATCTCTTCTAGCTTGTCGTTGCGTTCCTTGACGAGTTCTAGTAAAAGCGTTTCGTTTTTCTCTTGCTTTGCTTGTGCGATTCGATTGGCGTATTGTTGTTTTATACTTTCCAGTTGCTCGCTAAGCGTTCGATACCTCTTCCGGTACTCCTCAATTTCTTGATTTGAAACGGGCAATTCTTGAACAATCTTTTCTAAGTCTGGCGGATTCAGCACAGTCTCCGCTAAATTTTCATATGACTGTTCTAGCTGGTACTGAAAATCTCGTTGATCAGTAAATGTCTTGCCAACTAACTGAGGTGCATAATAAATGATCGACGGCAATGCAATTAACACGAGCGTCACGAGTGCAGACCAACTAACGAATTGGATTTTTTTATTCATGACACGTTTCCTCCTCTAATGATTCGTCCAAAATAGTCAGCAGCTAAATTTAAGCGTTCCCATCCCGTTGCGAATTGGTCCAGCACAAATGACGCGCAATATAGTAAACTACTCACAGCAACGACAATCGCAATAAGTGACCAAACCAATCCGCTGCTATTTCTCGATTTTGTAGCCAACACCCCACACCACCTTTATATATCTAGGATTTTTCGGATCTGCCTCGATCTTCTCCCGGATCTTGCGAATATGCACCGCCACGATATTTTCTGCGTTATATGCAGGTTCATTCCAGACACGCTCATACATTTCATGGATAGAAAATACACGTCCTGGATTTTTCATCAGCAATTCGGTGATTTTGTATTCAATAGGCGTTAGACGAACCGGTGTCCCATCCACTGTCAGTTCCTTCGCTTCTTCATTTAACACAAGCCCATCTACTTCAATCACTTTTTGCCCGTCATACGTTCCAAGCTGTACATATCGGCGAAGTTGCGATTTCACGCGTGCCATCAGTTCTAGTGGATGAAATGGCTTCGTGACATAATCGTCCGCACCTACTGAGAGCCCATGGATCTTATCCGAATCCTCAACTTTCGCACTCAGCATGATGATCGGGATATTTTGCATTTCCCGTATTTTAAATGTGGCCGTGATACCATCCATATTCGGCATCATAATGTCCAAAATGAGTAAGTGTACTTCATGTGTGGCGAGTAATTCCAGCGCTTCTTGCCCGTCTTTCGCTTTCAATACAGCATAGCCTTCATTTTTTAAGTAGATTTCAATTCCTTCACGGATTTCCTTATCGTCATCCGCAACCAGTACTGTAAATTCCATCATTCTGTCACCCCTTGCTTGTAATTTCATTCTATCACCCAACTCTTAACAAACAGCTAGGGAAAGTATGAAGAAAGTCTGAAGGTTTTTATTTGGAATGGGAAGGATATCGTTTCACTGAAGTTAGTGAATGGAGTGTCCAGCTTCAGACCTTGATTTTTCATTTCAATTAAAATGATAAAAATTCGTATTTAAGTTGCTTGATCACTATTATGATGTCTGTATAATTCCAATAAAAAAAGCCACACTCTTATAGTGGAGGTGACTACGATGCCTAAGAAGAAAAAGAATAAGCAGAATGAAAAGATGCGTGAGGAGTATGGCTTTGGTTATGACCTGAGTCCAGATGATTTTGACGTCATCGGACAAAACGATGCAGCTAAGAAAAATAATGCGAATTCACAAAAGGACAAGAAGCGTGTACAAACTGGTGACGACCACACTGTAAATCCATCCTGAATACAACTAGCACCCTTTCCTTCTATAGGAGAGGGTGCTCTTGCATTTTCGCTATGAGCGCGGGAGGCCCTTCTATGAGCGGTCAACCTCTTCCTATGAGCGCACAACCTCTCACTATGAGCGCGAGAGCACTTTCTATGAGCGCACAACCTCTTTCTATGAGCGCGAGAGCACTTTCTATGAGCGCACAACCTCTTTCTATGAGCGCGGGAGCACTTTCTATGAGCGCACAACCTCTCACTATGAGCGCGGGAGCACTTTCTATGAGCGCACAACCTCTCACTATGAGCGCGGGAGCACTTTCTATGAGCGCACAACCTCTTTCTATGAGCGCGTGGACACTTCTATGAGCGCACAACCTCTCCCTATGAGCGCGGGAGCACTTTCTATGAGCGCACAACCTCTTTCTATGAGCGCGTGGACACTTCTATGAGCGCACAACCTCTTCCTATGAGCGCGGGAGCACTTTCTATGAGCGCACAACCTCTTTCTATGAGCGCGGGAGCACTTCTATGAGCGCACAACCTCTTCCTATGAGCGCGTGGCCACTTCTATGAGCGCACAACCTCTTTCTATGAGCGCGAGAGCACTTTCTATGAGCGCACAACCTCTTCCTATGAGCGCGCGGACACTTCTATGAGCGGTTTCACTCTCCCTATGAGCGCGCGGGCTCTTTCTATGTGAAAAACTTACCAATTTCTCATGAAACTCTCATTTTCCTCACAGCGTCCTGTAAATTACCTCCTTTATTATGTAGTTATACAAGAAACACACCACATTCTAAAGGAGAGATTTTATTATGAAAAAACAACTCATTTCAACGCTAGGTGCACTTATGTTAACTACAGGAGCTTTACACGGCGTCACAGCAGAAGCTAGCCAATTGAACACAAATCACCAACCCGCAGCTTACACTTACTACCAAGGTGGGTACCAAGCAGCTGCAGTAGACGTAACTACACTTCCTGAATACGCAACTGTCGCTTCAAAAGTTGACGTTACAACTCATACAGTACGCGTTGTAGAAGACCAAAAAGTCATCCGCAAAATGATTTTGAACGATTCACTAGGTCGTACTCAATATAAAACAGTTTTCAACAAAACAACAAACCACTTAAAAATTATCAACACACGTGGCGCAATCGTATTCAATCAAGTCATCACTGAACAACCGGCTCCAGAAGTAAAACCAAGCCAACCGACTACACCGTCTACACCAGTCGTTCAACCGACAACTCCTGAATACGATGCTTTGGCTAAAACAGTTGACTTAACTGGCTATACTACACGTGTAGTGACTGATAACTACAACACACGTGTAACTATTTTCTCTGACGCTCAACGCCACGCTCAATATAAAACAATTCTGGTAAAACGTACAGGCGCTGTCAAGATTATTCGTTTATAATAGTTCAACAGTAATAGGAGTAGCCGACTTGGCTACTCCTATTCTTTTGTAGACAAATGTGTGAATCACGCTAGAGGATAGACTTTTACTACTCAAATGATTGAGTAATCAAATAGTATACACAATGTTGCCACAACTCGACAAAAATTTAAAAGCTATCCAAATTACGACATATTTTTCATTTCGCATTATATATGATGAATAGGTTGCTTCCTACTCACAAGAAATTGTCTGCATGATTCGAAGCGTAATTTATATTGCGGAGGAATAGATATGAATAAAGCGTGCGAGAAAGCGTTCCTATTGTTTAGGATCAAAGTAAAAAGAAAGATTATGTATAAAGAAGCTGGATATTTCGGATTTACACATCCGCGCGTTGTACAATGTAGTCAAGAATTGGATAGTTTATTGAATAGAGTGCAACGTATTTGTTCATAACAATAGCATTTGAACCAACGAGATCATCAATTAGTACATCCTTTAAAAAAGGAGTAGTCTATGTCAGCTACTCCTTTTAAATCTATCCAAAATACTTACTATACAAATCATGACGTAATTTCCCGCTCAAATGTGCATAAATCCTAGTTGTTTCACTTTTTTCATGCCCTAACAAACTTTGAATCACTTCCAGCGGCGCACCATTATCTACCATATGCGTAGCAAAACTATGACGTAATTGATGAGGATGTATCGTTTTATTTATTTGAGCGCGTTTTGAAATTCGCTTGATGACATAACGTAATGTATCTATACTCATTCGTTTCTTTGGATTCCGCTCCGTTACAAAAAGGCATGGCTCATCATCCTGTCGCTCTTCCAAGTACCTCTTTAACCAAATTGCGCACCGAATATTAAAATAAACCTCTCTTTCCTTATCGCCTTTGCCTAGCACAATGACTGAGTGTCCCATAAAGTTAATATCGTCTCTATTTAACTTCTCAACTTCTCCAATGCGACAACCAGTAGAATAAAAGAATTCAAATAAGGCTTTTTCCATTGTGGTATGGCAAGCTTCCCGCAAATGTTCAATATCCTGTCTAGAAAGAAACTTCGGTATTCGCTTACCAATTTTAGGCTCTTTTAATTTAGCAGCAGGATTTTTTTGAAGATACCCTTCTTCATGCGTCCATTTACATAAAGAACGAATGAATCGGATCCGATGCCCTAAACTAGAAGGCATCAAATGTCCTCCAGCCTCAATCAGATACTTTTTCAACTCACTCGTAGTCAGCTCATCCATCTCTACATCGCCTAAATAACGTTGCAGTAAATCAAATTGGAATCCATACATTTTCAATGTCAAAGGCGAAAAACCTTCTATTTTTTTATCCGCTTGATACTGTTGCCATGCTTCACTCAACAACATATTTCCACACTCCTATACGATGTGTTCCTTGTAGTAGTCATAGTATAGACATGTATGAAACTATTTATTCACTGCTAGATGACTGTTGCGTATAATAGCGATCAACATTCCGTGAATTAGTGATTCATCGCTATTTTCACCCAGACAACGTATAATAAAAGAAGTAGAAAAAGTTATTTTTCTCAAGTTTAAAAAAGAGGTGCAAGTATTTGAAATCATTTGAAACAGCATTACCCGAGCAGTATGAAACATTAAAAAAACAGGCCAATTATACATCTAGCTGGCGAGAGCGTTTAGACGCAGTTGAAACGTTAGCGGCTTACAAACATGACAAAGTCATAGATTTATTAAAAAATCGGATGCAGCATGATACTGTCTATAAGGTGCAAGTAGCAGCTTATGAAGCACTTGTAGCATTCGGCGAGGACGTAGAGAAGCCTTTACCTGCAAGGTTTGATATAATCAAAGGTACAGACAAAATCTTCTTGCGCGTGAAAAAGAGCTTGCCGAAGGACCATACAGTAGCAGACTTTGCGGATAAGCTAAAACGGATGCGTGTAGATGTCTTTGATGCATATGAAGGCGACAAAGGTGCAGAATTTATGGACTGGTTAAAGGAACGTTGGAGAAAGCTGTAATCAATCGTTTTTTGATTTATATAGAAAAGGCATTCTCTCCATTTTGGAGGGAATGCCTTTTCTTATCTAACAATGCGACTCGTCGAAGCTACCAAAATTTATATTACCGTTTTCTTTTGGTATTTACTTTTATTGTGTCTTAAAAGAATTTGGATTCATTAACGAGTTTATGAACTTCAACTAACTAGCCCCAGATAACTGGATTGTAGTTAGAACCCTTCAATCTGTGTTGCAACCGGACGCATTCTATAGGTGGAGTGAGGCTGACTTAGATTGGCTTGCGGCTTGCGCTTCCAGACGATACGCTTTCAGGAGGGGGCGCGGCGGACCGTCAAGCGCTGCGGGTTACGCCTGTCAAGTGCAAAGATGTGCTCCTTCTCGCTGCGCTTCACTCGCAAAAGCCGTCCTTCGCAACGGCTTTCCCTTATCCTCCCGGAGTCGATCGTCTTCCAGCTACAGCCGGACTTAGTGTGTGCAAGACAGGTTGATAGCTCTTTGTAGATAGTGAAAACTAAGTAGACTTGTTTGATATAATGTGATTGCTTTTAAAGTTAAATAGCGGTGAAGTGTTATCAGCTATTATGACTGTTTCGATGAACTGAGTGAAAAAGCAATGACCCTATATACATTCAGTCAGACAAACCATAGCTCAACCCACATTGTTCAGGAAGTGGAACTTACCATACTCTATTTCTGGACGAACACCAACTGACTTCCCGACACAAACTCAAGGATTCTCCCGGAAGAACCGGCGACTCCTGGAGGATCAGGACGACAGGCGTAATCGCCAACGTACTTCTGGCGAGTCCGCAGCGTCCCCTCAGGAAAGCGTCCGGTTTCTCTCGGGAGAATCCTAAAGCGTACACTAACTCTACAAATACTCATCAAGAGCATCTCATTTCAAAAAACCAATTTCTTTGGATAATCTACAAGCTTGTTATTTTCTGTATATTTGACAAAATGGTCCGATTCTCGCATAACCTTATTCCGTTAACGCGCCCGATAGCTAGATAGTGGTTTGAACCCGTTGATCTGCGCTGCAACCGGACGCTTTCTGGAGGGCGGGCGGTGAACCACACCCCTCGCTTCGCTCGCTGGGTGTTTCACCTGTCCCGCTGATCCTCCCAGAGTCGCCGGTTTCCGCTCCGATCAACTAAGTTACTACGAATAAATCATGTAACGCAATCGCAACCGTTTATTTAGGACTTCTTTTTGTCTATAAGTATTCCAACTATGGCTCCCAATAAAATATTCGTTATTAAAATTGGGTTTATTGAATCCATTGCAAATATTAGAATGAACGATAAAACACCTGCGACTAACGCGAATAAAATTGCATTATATGACACGATATTTCCCCCTCGACTTAACTCTTTCTTTTATAAATTGGCCCGTTTGATGCACTGTCCTTATCACACAAACGCGCTCATATCTGGAATAGTGTTAAGCACGTTGATTTGCGTTCCAGCCGTACGCTTTCCGGAGGGCGTGGCTTGAGCCGCTTCCTTCGCTTCGCTACGTCCAGGGTCTCAAGGCTCACGCTGATCCTCTCGGAGTCGACGGCTTGCACTCCAATCAACTAAGTGAGTACATCAAATTTTATTCTTTAAACGCACCCGATTACGGAAGGTACTATAGCATCCTTTATTGATTAATCTTCAACTACATCTATTAAATCAGTATGAATACTAACAAAGTAAGCTTTTAGTAAATTCTCTAATATCCCGTTAAGCTTGTGATATTCGTCATCAGCCTTTTTAATAACATTATAAAATTCATCTTCTTCTATCTCATCATTTTCTAGAGCAACGTACAACCTCCACAATTCTTGACCATATCTTTTCTCAATCATTGCATAGTCTTGAGCACCAATTTTCTCGAGGGTAGGTATTAATTTGTTTAAATAAATGTCAATGCTTATCTCATCGATATACGATTCAATCCAATTCAGTAAAGTTTCGTGTCCTCCACTTTCAAGCTCAGAATAGTATTGAAAAACAATAAATGCTTCATTTAAAACTGTGTCTTTAGTAGATAAATCACATTCACTTATCACTGTTATAATAGTGTTCCATATATTGTCGTTGTCTAATAAATCTCTTCTGTTCATTTTAGGTTTCATAGTATTCCCCTTAATGATTACTTTCTTGCAACAGTCTTAAACTAAATGGCCCGTTAATGGAACAAGCCCACTTTAAAGTTATTGTAACATATTTCATGAATTAACAGAAATATCATACATAAACGAAGTAACCAAAATGGCTACTTCTCTCTCATCCAGGTTGCTCTTCAAGCAAACCATACTTTCGCTGAATCCGTTGCAAAATCTTAATCCAACTGGCACCAAAGACGATCAGGAAGAATACGTTTGAGAGCGCGTGGGCTAAATCGAAATAAATACTCGACACGTAGATTCCGATAAAGAACTCCCAGGATAAGGCTTCGATATTGCCGACGATGATCCACATATTCATGAACCAGCCAAACAAATAGCCCCAGAGGAAGCCAAATGTGCATTTTCCCCATAATGTTCTCATCCATGACGTGTTACGTAACAAACCTGCACTCATGCCCATCATCCCCCAAGCGTACATCTGCCAAGGTGTCCATGGACCTTGCCCGAGAAAGAAGTTCGAAACAATCGCAGCAACCGCGCCTACGATAAAGCCCGATTCTGCTCCGAAGACAAGTCCCGCCATGATAATGATGAATGAAGTCGGTTGCACACTTGGCAAGCCCGCAAACGGCACGCGTCCGACCGCTGCGATAGCAGCAAGCATCGCCAGTAACACGACTTCTCGCCCCGCCACGTCCCGCCACTCAAAACGCGCAAAGAACGGAATCATAATGCAAGCGATCATGATCAAACTCAACAACAAATACGCTTTATAATGTAGAAAGACAATCGAAATGACGAGCAGGCAAAGCAACAGAATGGAAACAATTAATAAATACTTTCTCGAACGTTCCATGTCGCCACTGCCTCCTCATACGTCAGCACTTCTGGCTGTCTCGTTTCCCGCGTCGCTCGGTTAATTGCCGTCGTATAAAAATAGTTTCCTTTAAATAATTCATCTGGTGTTCCGTCAGCAGCAATTTCCCCGTCGAACATCATCGCACAGCGTTCCGCATAGTGCGCCGCAAAACTAATATCATGCGTCACCATAAAAATAGTCAATCCATTTCTCTGCAACTCGGACAATAATTCGCCCAAATGCTGCTTAGAAATCGGATCCATGCCTTTCGTCGGTTCGTCAATGAACAACATTTCCGGCTCCGCTAATAAAATACAAGCAAGGGCAGCCTTTTGGACTTCCCCACCCGAACAATCATACGGATGACGCATGCGTAAATGCGAAATCCCAAACGACGTCAATAACTGATCGATTCTACTTTCCCCATCTTTCAAACCAAAACGTTCAACAAGATTCTTCATCTCTTCTTCAATCGTTTGTTGGACAAAATACGTCCGCGGATTTTGAGGTAAATAGGCAATTTTCCCAAGCCAATCAGAGTCCTTACTTTTCTTCATATCTTTACCGTTCAACCGGATCTTTCCGCGTTGTGGCTTAATACTACCAAGGCTCGCACGCAAAGCTGTCGTTTTCCCACTACCATTCCCGCCAACTAATGAAAAGAACTGACCTTTCGGAATGCATAAATTCAAACCCTTTAAAACGAACGGCTCTTTCTTCTTATATTGGAAATAGATATCGGTCAATTCTAGCAACAACGGCTCTTGGTTCGAAGTAGCTTTGGCGTCCACCGCCACCGTTTCTCTTTCCTGTCGTCCAATCCATTGTTTACACTCTTTAACAGTGAGCGGAATGGCCTGACGAACTGGCCATTCTTCAAACTCCATATAGAGTCGTGCAAATGCTGGAAGATACGGGAACAGTTCAGTCGCTTGATCCGCATATAATTGTTCAATGACTTGCCGGCTTTCTCCGTCATAGCGCAACTTCCCTTGTTCCATGAAGATGACCCGATCAGCCATGGCGTACAGCTCTTCTAATCTATGTTCTACCAAGACAATCGTCATACCAGTTTCTTTGTTCAACCGTTCTAGCATCAGCACTAACTCTTTGGCCGCCACTGGATCGAGCTGTGAGGTCGGTTCGTCTAGCAATAAAACACGTGGCTTCATTAGTAAAACGGATAATAGATTCAATATCTGTTTCTGTCCACCCGATAATTCAGACGGCTTGGCATTCAATAAGTCTTCCACTCCGAAAAAGTGAACCATTTCTGCTACGCGCTTACGCATTTCAAATGTGGAATAACCTAAGTTCTCTAAGCCGAAGACAATCTCTTGCATAACTTCATCCATCACAATTTGATTGTCAGGATCTTGGAATACATAACCGACTTCTTCAATCATTTGGCGTGGTTCCCAGTCGTTGATCGGCTTTCCTTTATATAAGATCTCACCTTCTAGTTTACCAGTCGGCGTCAATTCTCTTTTCAGCAGCTTCAGCAAAGTCGTCTTGCCACTACCACTCGCTCCACCAATTACTACGAAGTCTCCCTCATCAAATGAAAGACTCACATCGGTCAGCACTGGTTCTGTATCAGGAAAAGAAAACGAGACATGATTTACGTTGAATAATTCCATTTCTGCAACTCTCTCCCTTCTACAAATACCGGAAACAGTGCGACGGCTAAACTACAAGCGAATACCGTCCAATCCAGTGGGTATAAATGCAGTGTACCGAGCGCCGGGTAGATGATAATTTTCCCATAACCTAAAAATCCGCCAGCCACACAAACTGTGAATAATAATGCTAAATACGTAAGCCATTGTTTATCTGAACGAGTCATGCGATACGGTATGTAAGGTTTTCGTTTACCTGATCCATAGCCACGTGCTTTCATGGAGTCCGCTGTTTCAATCGCTTCCTCTAATGACCAGGAAAGTAAAATCTGCAAAATCGACATCCCACTTCTCGCCCGTTCACGCAATGATCCTTGTGAAATGGTCATCCCTTTCAGTCGCTGGACATCTTGAATTTCCATTAAACGTCTTTTCAACAACGGTACGAAACGAATGGATAACATAATAAGGAACGCGGTTTTCGGCAAGATTCTTGAGAAAATATACAATAATTTATTGCCATTCAACACAATATTCAATGAGATAAAGAGCAGTAAAATCATCAGCAATGACATCGATGTTACGACACCATATAACGTCGCTTCTAGCGTCACTTGCTTGCCTCTAAAATAAAAGAACACATGCGTCCCTCTAGAATTAATGAATGGATTAATGAGGATAATGAGGACAGTCATTCCAATCATCATCGGCGCCCATTGCTTCATCGCCGCTCCGCCATCATGCGATAAATTAACGGCAATTAGTGCTAGACAACCTGCGAATAAAAAGATTGGATGATTGAAAAACATCGCAAAGAAGCCTATACAAATATAGTAAAAAAACATAACAAAGGGGTGAACAGTTTGTATCCCATTGCCCATAACGTTTCCCCTCTCTTATCTACGGAACGGTTTCAGATCCGCATTCAAATCTACACCGAGATTGGTCGTATACAGCCATTCCACTCGGTCTCCGTCTAGCAATGGCACGACACCCGCTCCACGGTCAGGGAAAATACCATTGACACGGTACATCCAGCCGCTTCCTTGGCCCCTATCAAATTCATAGACATTGTCTATTCCTTCGACATAAGCAGTGGCTCCTTGCCCTCCACGATAATCCATCTGTACTTTATGCTTTCTCGTAATATCAATCAATGCAGCCAATACCGTATCACCATCTTTGATCACCATTTCAGTCGGCGGCAAAGGTACTTCAGTAGATGAAATGACAATGGAGTAGACAATTTTACTCTGCTTCGGAGCTGCTGGTTTTTCTACTGGTGGTGGCGTCGGTTTCGGCGTAGGAGCCGGATTTGGTTTTGGTGCCGGACTCGGTGTAGGTGCCGGACTTGGTTTCTCGACCGGTTTTTCTACTGGTTTCGGCGCCGGTGGTTCTGGTGCTGGTGTTGGGTTTGGCTTTGTTTGTACTGGTGTTTCATTAGACTTTGGTGTTGGTTTCTCTACTACAGCCGGTGGTTCTTTTGTTGGTGCTAGTTGTGCATTAGGTGTAGCTGGTACTGGCTTTGTCGCAGGTGGCGTAGCTGTAGTCGGTTGTTCTTTCTTATCGTCCGCTACTTCCTCCTCTGTTGCTTTCGGCGTCGCTGGTTGATTCTCTTTCACTTCATTAGACGCTTCTTCGTCAACTTTGTCAGTTGGTAATGCGTCAATCGTCGGAATTTTATCTACATTTTGATCTTCCAGTCCAGTCGGTTTCTGAAGTGATGAACCACAGGCTGTTAGGAAGAAAGCTAGTGTTAAAACGAGTAGAAAACCCGTAAACTGCTGTAGCTGTTTCAACGTGACCCCTCCTCAATAAATGAAGACAATCTTGCGCTGCATAGAACGCAAGATTGCATCATTACGTAGTAGCTAAAAACTGAATAAGCATTTTTGTCGCATGTGCACGTGTAGTGGAATCGCCCGGCATAAAGTGTCCGTTTGATCCTTTTGCCATATCTAAGTCATACAACATCGTCATCGCGCGAATCGCTTCCAAATTATAATTATGAATATCTCTGAATGGCGCCACTTGATCAATTTCATACTTCTTACCATTTTGTACTTCATACGCTCGATACAACATAAGCGCCATCTGAGAACGTGTAATTTTTTGCGAAGGCATGAATTTACCATCCTTACCGTTCACAATCCCGTTATGAAATGCTGCCGCAATTTCAGCCTGCGTTTCCGCTGCATAGTTTTGTGTATCTAAGAATGGTGCTTTTTTATCTGTCTTCAAATCTAGTGCACGCACGATAATCGCTACAGCTTGGACACGTGTCAGTGACTGGTTCGGTTTGAATGTACCGTCTGCATAGCCTTTGAAGATTCCCTGCTCTACCGTTTGCTGAATATAGCCTTCTGTCCATGCCCAATGTCCTTTTACATCTGTAAATGGTGTAGGATTCGGATTCGGATTTGGTTCTGGTGTTGGTTCTGGCTCTGGTGTTGGCTCTGGTTTGGGAACCGGAATTACCGGAATTTCCGTGAAACTGTATAATGGACCTTTATCTTTTATAAGTAAATCGAATGCGACCAACGCTTGTAATGCTTGCTCTGTCGCAATTGCATTGGAACTACGGTCTCCAGATGTATGTTGGAATCCACCGTCCGGCATTTGGAAACTTAATAAGTGATCGAGTAAGTTGATGCCGTTCTTTGTAAACATCGAAACACGCGGATCAATTTCATTGGCAGTTAGGCCGATAATTACTTGTGCTGTCGCTTCACTTGAAATGCCCCCAACGAACGCTTCGTTAAAACCACCTGTTGGACCTTGAGCATTTGATAAGAATTTCACTGCACGTTCTCTCGCCTGACGTACTTGCGGTTGGTCGGTATAAGGAGCAATCGCAGTCAATGCCATTGCGGTAATATCAAAGCTTGTCGAGCCACTTTTATCAGTGGATAGACTCCAAGATCCGTCGTCTTTCTGATATTTTAATAGTTCTGCGATCAAACTCTCGCGTGTCCATTTAGAGTTGCTAGGTACTTGATAGTCTTTTGCATCCAATGCGATTAACGCAAAAATAATTCCGTTATTCCCTTGATACGTCAGGCTATCTGCACCTGTTGTATGCTTTTCACTATTAACAATTTTATCGATTAAGTTAAAGCCTTTACCATCTGCATTCATCGGATCTATTCCAATAGCAGCAGCTGTCATAGCTAAACGTTCTACATCTGTAATTTTCATACGACCTTTACCGGAACGGCTAATTACTTGATCTCGCAGGTGCGCTTGAAATTCCTTCGTGTAAGAATCCGGCACGTTCTTACCTGCTTTGACTAGCCCAATCACTTGCCACTCGCTAGTTACTTCACCTGCAAGAATACGAGCACTCGCCTGATTAATGGCTGCTGTTACTATTTTTGAATAGTCTTTAGCTGGCGGAGCGACCGGATCCGGATTCGGTGTTGGGTTTGGTGTTGGGTTTGGTGTTGGCACTGGATTTGGCGTTGGCACTGGATTAGGGTTCGGCGTTGGTTGTGGTTCTGTTACGACTGGATGATATGTAACTTGTATCGTTTTCGTAACGGAGCCGTGAACAGCATCCGTCGCTTTCACAATGATCGTATTGCTTCCATTTTTTAATACGGCTTGAACGGTGTTTCCAACTACCGTCGCTTCTTCTCCATTCACTGTAGCTGTCGGTTGAAGCGGAGTGCCAAAGTAACTCTTCGCCTGTACGTGCAAAGAAAGGTTCGGATTAGCAACGGTTGATTGTGCACCCGAAACGGTCAGTGTTGGTTCAAGATTCTCTCGAAAAGGAGCTAGATCGGCCTGTAGATCTTTTCCTAAATCTGTTGTGTATTTCCACTCTACCGTATCGCCTGGAATCAGTTTAATGACTCCCGCTCCACGATTCGGATAAATCCCATTGACGCTGTACATCCAGCCACTGCCTTCGCCTCTGTCAAATTCGCCTACATCATTTATCACTTCCACATAAGCCGATTCGCCACTGCCGGAATAGACGATATTAATACCAGCTGAAGCGGCACTGCGTTTTAACACATCTAAAACTGTTTCCCCTTCTACAACCGTCACTGCAGCCATTGGCATTGGCACTTCTGTAGAAGAAATCGTGATGGAATGTTGTACTGTATGAGCAGATTGTGTTTGTGCTGCAGACGCGAGCTGTTCTGCGTATGGCGCGATTGGAACTAGTACAGCGGCACTTGCTAAAGCAAATGCTGCTGTAATTCTAGTGAACTTTTTCATGATAGAAATAAAGCATACCCCCTAAATTGTCCATTATTGAATGATGAATAGTTTACGCGCTGACTGTTTCAACGGCTTTTTTTCAGCCGATACAACATCCGTAACGACAAGCGTATACAATTCACCACTGTTGTAATTTGTTTGCGGTGTCACCACTACTTTATTGCCCGCAGCAACAACATTCACCGCTACATGTTGTCCATTCAAATCTTCAACAAAGATGTTACGTAAATTAGCTTCCGAATTTTGAACTTCTTTATTGAACGTAATGGTAAATGGATGTGTCGGTGCAACGACTTGTGCACGAAAGTCTTTATAATCCCGGTCACGTTCCACTACAAATACTTTTTTCGTACCTTCTGGAATTGTAGTCGTCTGCTGGCTTCCCTTCTCTCCTGCCTGGACGATGTAATACCCATTTAAGAACTCTGTTTTCTCAATGAGAATAGAAGACCATGCACCGTTCCTATTTTTTTGAACTTGTAGTAGACTGCCATTCAAAATTCCTTTAAGAGTAGAATGGGCTGATACTTCAAATGAAGGCTGTGTCTCTTTTGGATCAAAGCTATACAGACGACCTTGCCCTTTCGTAAACAAATCGTATGCTACAAGCGCTTGCAACGCTTGTTCTGTAGCCATACCATTTGGTATTGTTTCCTCTTTCGTATGTTTGAATCCGCCATTTTCTACTTGGAAACTTAATAAGTGGTCTAGTAAATTCACACCGTTTTTTGTGAATCGCTCCCCTTGTGGATCCACTTTGTTCGCTGTCAAACCAATAATTACTTGAGAAGTCGCTTCACTGGAAATACCGCCTACAAACGTCTCATAGTATCCGCCGGTCTCTCCTTGACTTTCCGATAAAAAATCGATGGCTCGATCCACTGCCTGTTTTACTGCCGTCTGATTGGTATATGGCGCTAAAGAAATCAAAGCCATTGCAGTCATATCGTAACTGACGGAACCAGTAGCATCAGTGGATAGACTCCATGCACCGTCCGCTCTCTGATACTTCAATAATTCTGTAATAATTTTCTCCCGATTCCAACGGGCATTACTTGGTACATCAAAATTTTTCGTATCGAGTGCAATCAATGCGAAGATCAATCCATTCGTTCCTTGACGAATCATTGTATCCACATTCCGAATATCCGCACTGTTATAGATATGTTCGAGCAGATTTACTCCATTGACGTTCGTCGGATCTTTGCCTATGGCTACTGCTGCTATTGCAAGACGTTCGATATCGGTAATTTTCAAACGGTTACCACCGAGTTGATCAATGACTTCGTCTTGTATTTTTGCCGTGAAAGCTACGTCATAGCCTGACGGGACAGCTACTCCTGCTTTCACTAGACCAACAGCTTGCCATTCGCTAGTAACCGGACTACTAACAATATAATCCGTCACTTTTTTAATAGATTCCGTAACACTCTGTTGCGCGACTGCTATTTGTTGCGGTGAATCCGCTTTAATCGATGCAGCAGAGGTCGTTGCAGGCCACCACACAGTTAGAGCAAGTAACACACTCGCAATACATGATACATAACGCGTAAACAATACAATTCCTCCCTTTGTTAAACAAAAATAAGCCCTTGCCTTCAGAGAGAAAAGGACAAGGGCACTTTGTATAGACGGACAGAATTATAGAAAATTCCAATACAATATGCACACCTTTTCTCGGAAGGCGTAATGCACGTTGTTTTGGCAAGTCTCCTGACTTATAGGTACTCACATATCCTCAACCTTCCCAGTTGTTCACCAGTGGTTTTTTGAAGATACTACCTATTTACAGTGGCCGGACCGTACAGGACTTTCACCTGTTTCCTATTTTATCTTTGTAACGTAAACAAAGAACCAAAACATACTATTTAGCTTTCGTTCTAGTATATCATAGCTAGATGATGTGTCATTTACTATTTTGATAGAACGGTAAGAAAGACCGATGAACTTAATCGTTCACTTAGTCTAAAACGATTTTGACTATGGCGTTTAGATGGAGCAAGGCTGACCTGAAGAGTCATGCGGCTTGCGCTTCCAGACGATACGCTTTCCGGAGGGGGCGCGGTGGACCTCGCAAAAGTGCGTTGCGAGTTACACCTGTCACCCTTGTCCTCCCGGAGTCGATCGTCTTCCAGCTCCAGCCGAAACCTAGTGTGTGCAAGACAGGTTGATCACTCTTTGTAGGTAGTGAAAAACAAGTAGACTTGTCTGATACAATGCGACCGTTTTGAAGTTAAAAAGCGGTGACGTGTTGCTAGCTACTATGACTGTTTCGACGAACTGAGTGGAAACAGAAATGACTCTATATGCATTCACTCAGGCAATCCGAGCTTCACCCACACTGTTCAGGAAGCGTAACTCACCATACTTAATTTCTGGACGAACACTAACTGGCTTCCCGACACAAACTCAAGGATTCTCCCGGAAGAACCGGCGACTCCTGGAGGATTAGGGTGACAGGCGTAATCGCCAACGCACTTCTGGCGAGTCCGCCGCGCCCCCTCAGGAAAGCGTCCGGTTCTGTAGGGAGAATCCTAACACGTACACACATTCTCTGCACTGCAAAAGAGAAGTCACGTACACTACTCCAATTTCTGGACGAACACTAACTGGCTTCCCGACACAAACTCAAGGATTCTCCCGGAAGAACCGGCGACGCCTGGAGGATCAGCACGACAGGTGTAATCGCCAACGCACTTTTGGCGAGTCCACCGCCCCCCCCTCAGGAAAGCGTCCGGTTCTGTAGGGAGAATCCTAGCACGTATCCTATTTTTCAGCACAGTACAGGAGAAGTCACTTACCCCACCCCGACTTCTGTACGAACACGAACTGACTTCCCAACACAAACTCAAGGATTCTCCCGGAAGAACCGGCGACTCCTGGAGGATCAGGGTGACAGGTGTAATCGCCAACGCACTTTTGGCGAGTCCACCGCGCCCCCTCAGGAAAGCGTCCAGTTTCTCTCGGGAGAATCCTAGCACATACACTCTTTTTCTGCACTGCAAAGGAGAAGTCACTTACCCACTCTAACTTCTGGACGAACCCTGACTTACGAACGTAAATTCAAGGATTCTCCCGTAAGAACCAGCAACTCTTAGAGAATCAGAGTGACAAGCTTGGTATGGGTAAATTTTATAACTCTTGATAATCACGCTGATACTTCCCGCCGTCTTTCACTACCGCGTGATACAACGCTTTTAAGGCGAAGCTTTTCTCCAGTTCATGCTCTTTCATAATCGTTTTCAATTGTCTATTGAGTTCTGGACTGTGCTTAACGAGTTGAAGCATTTTAGGTTGTGAATATTGCATAAGTGTCTCCTCCTTGTCTATTTCATTCCTTTAGTATATCATGGCAATTCTTGAGGAATAGGATTATGTAACAAAACATGTCTTATTTAAGTTTGCTTAACATGAATAATGGGTATTTCTAAGCGAATATGCAAAATTCTGGACGTGTATCAACTATGCTTTAGAAAGGAGAACGTATGAAGAAAATTTCAATTACATTTTATATTACACTAGTGGCTGTCATATTAGCTGTCAGTTATGGGGTGATTGCACCAACACATTTTAGGGAAATCACTTCTGTTATTAAAGATTTCATCGCAGATTCATTTGGCTGGTACTACTTATTAACTGTTTCTATGCTGTTTTTCATTTCCGTATTTTTGATTTTCAGTCCCATTGGCAGAATTCGTTTAGGTAAAGATCATGATCGTCCTCAATTTTCAACTTTCTCATGGCTCGCGATGTTATTCTCTGCCGGAATGGGAATTGGATTAGTCTTTTATGGGGCGGCTGAACCACTTTCGCATTATGCGGTAGATCCGGCCACGACTGCACCTGAGACGAAGGCGGCTTATAAAGAAGCAATGCGCGAAACATTTTTCCACTGGGGATTCCACGCATGGGCTGTCTATGGAATGACCGCTTTGGTACTAGCGTATTTCCAGTTCCGTAAAGGACAACCCGGATTAATCTCTGCTACGCTTCGTCCGATTTTCGGTGACCGTGTAGATGGTCCTCTCGGTACTGTGATTGATGTTTTCGCTATTTTTGCTACGGTCTTCGGTGTAGCTACTTCACTGGGCTTCGGAGCTGTTCAAATTAACGCAGGGCTGAACTACTTATTTGGCGTGCCGATTGGTTTCTGGCCGCAGCTAGTAACTATCGCAATTGTAACTGTACTTTTTCTACTCTCTGCCTGGAGCGGACTCGGTAAAGGCATCAAAATTTTATCCAATACAAATATGGTGCTAGCCCTTGCGCTTTTAGTGTTTATCATTGCGCTCGGACCTACGCTGTTGATTTTCAATATGTTTACAGACTCTATTGGCGGCTATTTAGAGCATATTATTCGAATGAGTTTCCGCACTGCGCCATTGACTCCTGAAAATCGTTCGTGGTTAAATGACTGGACTCTATTTTATTGGGCTTGGTGGATGGCCTGGTCTCCATTTGTCGGCATGTTTATCGCCCGTGTATCTAAAGGTCGAACGATTCGTGAGTTTATGATTGGTGTATTAGTCGTTCCAACTGCATTGAGTGCCGTTTGGTTTGCTGCATTCGGTACGACAGCAATTGAAACACAAAGAGCAGGAATTATTGATCTAGCCTCTAGCGCAACAGAGTTGACAATTTTTGAGATGTTCAGTGGTCTGCCTTGGTCATTCGTAATTTCTATGATTGCGATCTTGCTGATCATTTCATTCTTCATTACATCCGCAGACTCCGCCACTTTCGTACTCGGTATGCAATCGTCTTATGGATCTCTGACTCCACCTAATAACTTGAAAATCGTATGGGGTGTAATTCAGTCTTCTATCGCGATTATTCTTTTGTATGTCGGTGGATTAGACGCTCTGCAAAATGTCATCATCATCGCTGCCTTACCATTTTCTATCATACTTATTATGATGGTAGTTTCTCTCTTTAAATCGTTGAAACAAGAAAGAAAACGAATTAGAAAACCGTAAAAAAAGGAAAATCATTGTGCCGTGAAGCCAATGGTTTTCCTTTTTCACTTAGTTAGACGCTTTTTCAATTGCTTGCTTCAAATCTGCGATAATGTCTTCTGCTGATTCCAGACCAACCGATAGACGGATTAACTCTTCACTGACACCTGAGTTTTTCAAGTCTTCTGCAGATAATTGCTGGTGCGTTGTCGATGCCGGATGGATGATCAATGATTTCGCATCCCCTACGTTCGCCACATGCGACCATATTTCTACGTTATCAATTACTTGGCGCCCAGCATCACGTCCACCTTTAATACCGAAAACAATGATCGAACCAAAGCCATTTTTCAAATGCTTTTTCGCAAGATCTGCAGTCGGATGATCTTCTAGACCTGTATATGTCACCCACTCTACTTGCGGATGTTGTTGTAAGAACGCTGCCACTTTTTGTGCGTTTTCATTGTGACGAGGCACGCGCAAGTGGAGCGTCTCCAGTCCTTGTAAAAGGTTGAATGCACTATCAGGCGCCAGACAAGGTCCGAAATCACGTAATAACTGTACGCGTAACTTCGTCGCAAATGCTGCTCCTGCTGTATCTATTCCATAACGCAACCCATGATATGATTCGTCGGGCTCTGTAAATCCAGGAAATCTACCTTGCGTCCAATCGAACGTTCCCGCATCAACAGCGACACCACCGATTGTCGTACCGTGTCCACCAATCCATTTTGTGGCAGAGTGAATAACGACATCCGCTCCGTATTCAATAGGATTCGATCCGTATGGAGATGGGAAAGTATTATCTACTAGTAACGGCAAACCATTCTCGTGCGCTATATTCGCAACAGCTTCAACATCCAGAACTTGTAGGCTCGGATTACCGATAGTTTCCGCAAAAAGAGCTTTCGTTTTATCAGTAATCGCCGCTTCGAAATTCTTCGGATCAGAAGCATCTACAAATTTCACCGTGATGCCATAGCGCGGCAATGTCACAACGAATAAGTTGTATGTACCACCATACAGATTACTGGCCGCCACGATTTCATCACCTGCTCCAGCAATGTTCATGATCGAGAATGCAATCGCTGCCATTCCTGAAGATAGCGCCACCGCTGCACTTCCCCCTTCTAGCGCCGCCACACGTTCTTCAAAAACGGCTACTGTCGGGTTCGTAATACGTGTATAAATATTACCCGCTTCTTTTAAAGCAAATAAGTTTTGTGCATGTTCCGTATTTTTAAATACATAAGAAGTCGTACGATGAATTGGCAACGCGCGAGAACCTGTATCAGGATCTGGCTGTTGTCCTCCGTGCAATAATATCGTTTCAGGCTGTAAATTCGTCATGACTATTCCCCTTTTCATATATTGATGGCACACCGAAAAGCGATAGAGGGCGCTTAGCTGCGACAGGCGTTGGAGGGCTGGGCGCAAAAGGGCGATCTTCCCCTTTTTCGCACAGACCGAAACGACCCGAGCAGCTGCCCTCTAGAGCTAGACACCGAAAAGCGATAGAGGGCGCTTAGCTGCGACAGGCGTTGGAGGGCTCTGCGCAAAAGGGCGTTCTCCCCCTTTTTCGCACAGACCGAAACGACCCGAGCAGCTGCCCTCTAAAGCTAGACACCGAAAAGCGATAGAGGGCGCTTAGCTGCGACAGGCGTTGGAGGGCTGGGCGCAAAAGGGCGATCTTCCCCTTTTTCGCACAGACCGAAACGACCCGAGCAGCTGCCCTCTAGAGCTAGACACCGAAAAGCGATAGAGGGCGCTTAGCTGCGACAGGCGTTGGAGGGCTCTGCGCAAAAGGGCGTTCTCCCCCTTTTTCGCACAGACCGAAACGACCCGAGCAGCTGCCCTCTAAAGCTAGACACCGAAAAGCGATAGAGGGCGCTTAGCTGCGACAGGCGTTGGAGGGCTGGGCGCAAAAGGGCGATCTTCCCCTTTTTCGCACAGACCGAAACGACCCGAGCAGCTGCCCTCTAGAGCTAGACACCGAAAAGCGATAGAGGGCGCTTAGCTTTCCACTATAGAAAAAACCCTTCTTCCTATGCGTCAGAAGAGGGCTGTGCTTTCGCTTTTCCCCCTTATCTTCCAAACTGTTACCAGTCTGTAGGAAGTAGCACCTTTGCTTTCGCCGGTTGCCGGGCATCACAGGGCCTATTCCCTCCGCCGCTCTTGATAAGAGTGTGTACTATTCGTTTCCATCTTGAGGGATAGTATAAGGGTATTTACTATCTATTGCAAGAACTTATTAATAGAATGTTTAGAAATCGGTAATATTTCCTTCACGAGTGAATGCAATTTATAACTTTGTGAGGCTTCGGCTTTCTGTAGCCACTTCCTAACTTCAGAAACAGCTCAAAAAATATCCCACCAAATCTTAACAGCAGAAGCCATAATCAGCACTGCTAAAATGCCTTGTAACACTTTAGTATTCACCCTGCGACTAGCCTTGACACCAATTGGAGCCGCAATTATACTCGCCACGATCATTACAAGCGCGGGCCCATAAGGTACTTGACCCGTGAAAATCTTTCCTGTAGCAGAACCGACCGACGACAATAACGTAATCGCTAACGAAGTAGCAATGGTGACACGCGTTGGTATTTTCAAAATGACTAACATGACAGGCACCAAAATAAAAGCCCCTCCTGCCCCAACGATCCCCGCGGCTAGACCTACTATGAATGCTGCTCCTGAAGCAACATAACGATTAAACGTAATTTCGTCTATCGGCATATCATCTAACCCTTTTTTGGGAATAAACATCATAATAGCCGCCATAACCGCAAGTACACCATAGACGATATTAACAGTAGACTCCGACAGTAAACTGGAGCCTGCACCACCTATGACGCTTCCGACCAATACGCTGATTCCCATATATAGAACAAGTGGTTTTACTATTAAATTACTTTTTCGGTAGGCTAAGACGCCTGATAAAGAGGCAAAGAATACTTCAACTGCCGTGATTCCCGACACGTCATGCGGTGAAAATGCGGTGAAACCGAGTAGGGCAGGAATAAATAGCAACATGGGGTATTTGACAATTGCGCCTCCAATACCCATCATGCCAGAAAGAAATGAACCGACAAATCCGATGAGGAAGATGGTGATGATAAATGAAATACTCATGATGTCCTCCCTTCTTCCTTAAACTGTTGAGAGAAGGATGTCATACATCCCTCTCCTCTTAGTTTACCCTTTTTGAATCCAAAATTTAAAGACATCCGCTTCCTGTTGTTGGTCAGTGATTTGATGGTTGCTTGATGTTGCCCATGCAGTTAGGTCTGCTACGGATCCTTTGTCGGTTGTATGAATTTCTAGAACGTCTCCTTCTTGCAGGTCTTTCATTGCTTTCTTTGCACGAACGATTGGCATAGGACATGCTAGCCCTTTTGCGTCTAAGAATGTTGTTGTCATTTATATCTTCTCCTTTTTGTTTGAGTTATTTTTTGTTGTACTTACCCAATCCTGTTAATTTTCCCAAGAAAGGAAATGGCTTTTGGAAATAAGGAATTTTGTAACGCCACCAACCAGTCATGCACTCGCCCGTTACCTCACCGCACACCGATTAGGGCCAATCTCCATTTCTCGCTGTCTATCTTCGTCTGGCGTGATCTTGCCCATATTCGTTTGGCGAATTTCTTGATAGGCATTGGGTTGCGGTGGCAGATTACCAGTGACGAGCTGCCTGAATTGTTCCTCGTCTTTTACGTTCAATCCATGATTACGCTCGTATAAGACACTGAGTTTCTCAGCTACACTACCGTCTTCATTCAACTCTTCCATAATCGTAAAATGAGCAGGTAATACGACTAAATCTCCAGACAACTCTTGATACCTTTTGTATAACGACTCTCGAAGATCACTCACCCAATCTTCTGCTAACCCGGCTAGATCGGGACGCCCGATGGAATCGATGAATAAAATATCTCCTGTCAGCAAATAACTATCATCAACGATAAAGGAAGTGGAACCAATCGTGTGACCTGGAGAATACAGCGCTTGGATATCAATCTTCGTTGTGCCGATTTCAATTATCGTGTCGCCTTCAAGCGCTGCATAGTCAAACACTACTTCCTCCGCATCTTTCGGTGGCAACCAGTACGTCGCGCCAGTAGCTTGTGCAATTTGACGGCCTCCTGAAATATGATCAGCATGGAGATGCGTATCTAAGACATGTGTAATCGTTGCACCACGCTCTGCAGCAAAGTCTAAGAAAACGTCTGTCATTCGTGTAGCATCTACAATAGCTGCTTCTCTGCCGGAAATCACCATATAAGAAAGGCATCCCTTACCGATACGAACGAATTGATACAGCTCACCGCCCGATTTCAAATCCGCCACTTTCACAGGCTCCAAATGCTCACTCCACGCTTTCATACCGCCTGCTAAGTAGGCTACGTCATACCCTTCTTCTTCAAGGATTTCCGCCACCATAATAGAGGAGCCTTCTTTTGCACAAACTACAAGAATTTCTTGATCTTTCGGCAATTGATCTGCAATTCCTTCTGCGCCATCTAGTAATTCAAAGTACGGTACGTTCAGATGACGGACTTGTTCCCCTTCAATTTTCCAATCTTCGAATGAATCTTGATTACGTACGTCTAAAATAAATAATGATTGTTTAGCCATCACCTTTTTAGCAACTTCTCCTGCTTGAACTGTTCTCATTATTCTATACCCCCCGTTGTATTTTCCACTGTTCCATTCCACTCTGACATTCCCGGCACTACATTAGTGACACACTTAAATCCAGCATTGGCGAGATTTTGACAAGCCATATCACTACGATTTCCTGTGCGGCAAATAATGTAATACTTTTGACTTTTATCTAAATAGGACATTCGGTCTTCCAGTTCACCTAACGGAATAGATAATGCTCCAGGTATATGACCGAAAGTAAACTCTGCCTCTTCTCTTACGTCGATAAGCAGCGCTTGCGGATGTTGTAAACTCTCTATCAATTGATTGTTCTCAACAGTAAATGGGTAAACCGCTTCCTGTTTCTCCGCTTTTGCTGTTTTTCTAACAAAATGCCGCCATACTCCATCTTCTACGATGTTTCCTATATAATGATGTCCCGCATTCTCAGACCAAGCACGTAAGTCCGCTACGGTGCCTGGATCTGTAGACAAAACTTCAAGCACTTGTCCTTCTTCCATTTCTTTAATCACTTTTCTAGTCTTTACAATTGGCATCGGACAAGCCAACCCTTTCGCGTCTACTACATTATTTGTCTGAATCATTCGCTTCCTCCTATACACCCAGGGGTATTATTTTGATTAAAAAAATTAAATAAATAAATTTACCTGACCATCTTGCGCTTCTCCTAAGTAAGCCGCTACACCACCATACTCGACTTCTTTAAGTAATTCCGTTTCGCTTAGACCAAGTAAATCCATTGTCATCGTGCAAGCAATCAGCTTCACATCTTGCTCTATCGCCAAATCTATAAGTTGCGGCAACGTCATCGCATTATGCTTTTTCATCACTTGTTTGATCATCTTAGGACCCATTCCAGCAAAATTCATTTGAGAAAGACCCATTTTATCGGCACCACGCGGCATCATCTTTCCAAATGCTTTTTCAATGAAGCTCTTATCGCTTTTAATCGGTTCATCTTTTCGCAGTGCATTTAATCCCCAAAATGTATGAAAAATGGTTACTTCATGATCGTACGCCGCAGCTCCATTGGCAATAATATAAGCCGCCATCGCTTTGTCGTAATCTCCACTAAATAACACAATCGTTGTTTTCTTTTGTTCAGTCATATTCTCGTTCCTCTCTACTAATCTCTGTATACCTATAGGGGTATATTATCATGTATAAAAAAAGAGTCAATTATTTGACCTATCGACTCTTTACAAGCAAGTTTACAGCTTCATTAATAATCGACTCATGTGTACGATCATCGGTTTCATCCAAGTTCTCCATGCACGCAATTAAGTTAGTACTCACTACGACGCCGATTGTTCGATCAATTGCAGAACGACTGGCAGATAATTGGGTGATGACTTCTTTACAATCCTTGCCTTCTTCCATCATACGCAAGACGCCTTTAATTTGACCTTCAATTCGTTTTAAGCGATTTTTTACTTTGTCATCGTATTCCATTTCTCTCACCGTCCTTTTCATTACACTTATCATATACCCCTGTAGGTATAATGTCAACCAAAAGGTTTACGTATTATTTCGGCTCCTCACCATAATCTGTTATTGACCAAAAAAGAGTATAAAAAACATCTGTATCCACTAAAGTTGTAAGTACGACCGAAAAAGGAAATGAAATAATTCTTTACGCGCAAACCACAGCATTATAAGGAAACCATTTTACTGGAGTGTAATTTAGAATGGATTATGTACTAAAGGGAGTCAAGACCATGTTTTGGTGAAAAGCCTTTATTTATCGATTCCATTCGACAAGCTTCTTCTATTCTGAATTTTTCCGCGAAATGTGGTATACTAGTTCTAGTAAGCTATTGTACGTTTATTCCACCTGTCCTGGCAGATGAGATTCTAACTAATGAAGGAGTTGATTTGAATGGCATTCCCACGTAAAGATCGTCCGGTTTCTGATTTTGTAGCATCTCGACATGTAGATGAAGTCATATCTTTCAACCGTAATGATCATGAAGTTTCTGGAACCATCCACAAGATTCTTGAAAACTCCGTCATCGTCAAAATTTCCGATGCAGACGCAGAGCAAATTGGTGCAGCTTCCAATATGACTGTCGTTGCACACAAAAATTACACAATTGTTTAACTTTTCTTGATGCCTTGCAGCTTACTTGCAGGGCTATTTTTTTTTGCTCAGAAATAAGTTTTCCATACTATTAATCACAAAACCTTCATGATACAATAAAATCAATCACAAATAATGATAGAAGGAGGTTATCCTATGCAGTTAGAAGAGTTAAAGACGTTTGTCGCTGTAGTAGACAGTGAAAATTTCACAAAGGCTGCGCGACTGTTAAAAATCGCCCAACCGACTGTTAGTTTACACGTAAAAAACTTGGAATCTACGTTACAGACGCCGCTATTGACCCGGACGTCCCGCAGCTTTCAAGTAACACCTGCCGGACAATTATTATATGAACGCGCAATTGAGCTTATAAAGTTAGCAGACCGTACAAAGGTTGAGCTGCAACAGCAGCAAAGGCCAGTAAAAGGTCCTCTACGCATCGCTTCCACCCCTGTCATTGCAGAAGGAATTTTACCTGACGTTCTCACACGGTTACATGCAAAGTTTCCAGATCTGCTTATTGAACTACATGTAGATGACTCTTACGCGATTGCTAATCTATTGCGCCAGAAGAAAGCAGATGTGGGTTGCAGTGAAGTAGCAGAAATATCGTCAGCTACTATGTTTATGCAAGATGAATTACTTCTTGTTTCATCCTCCACCCACCCTTTAGCTCATAAGAAAAGTTCTTCGATTATAGACTTACAAAATGTTCATTGGATTTTGCCGGACACGAAAGATCCGAGCCGGACACTGATCGATCAGTCGCTGCAACAATACGGTGTAAATCCTACACATACTATCGTCAGTTCACCTGAAAGTAGGAAACAATCCGTACTGAGCGGTTTAGGTATAGCCTTTTTATCCCGTCATAGCTGTAAGCGGGAATTCGAACGTGGCGAACTCACTGTTTTATCTTATAAGCTTTCGCCGATTCGACGTCCTTTCTACACACTTACTGCGAAACCATCCGCCACTTCACAAGTCTTTTTAGATGAATTAGATGCCTACTGCCGTTTATGGAAACTATGAGCTAGCTTGCCAATTTCTTTAATTCCCTTTTACTGCGCCAGTTGACTAGGAATATACCTACACTGATTAGCAACCCGCCGAAAATCAGTGAGATAGACAATTGCTCGTCCAATAACACCCAGCCAGATAACGTGCCGAAAAATGGCGCGAGGAACAGAAACGCACTCGTTCGCTCGGGATTTCCCGTTTGCAGTAAATAGAACCAAATCGAAAACTGAATAATGGATGCTGCAATCGCCAGCCATCCTAAAATGGCTAGCGATAAAGCATTCGCTACAAAGAACGGCTCCTCCAATATATAGCTTGCCACGAATAAGAGTAATCCGCCAAACAGCATTTGATACGCCGTCATCACCCATGTATCAAAGCGATGACCATGTACTTTTACGAGCAATGTCGCACAAGCCCACGCTACAGCAGACATAAATCCAAGAATCGTCCCAATTTTTAAATCCAAATGGCCGCCCATCGTGATAAATACGCCAAACAAACCACAAATTACACCCAACCATTGTTGTAAACGATAACGGATTTTCAATACAAGCGTACCAATTACAACGACTAACAATGGATTAGTAAACGTTAAAATCGATGTTTCTCCTGAAGTAATCGTACGTAATGCCATGAAAATACAACCCATTACAGCAGCAGTTTGCAATGAACCGATCAGCACCAGCCATTTCCACTCGCCCAACGATTGGGGGTGCGGCTTCTTTGCTATTTTGACAACGACCGCCATAATTACCCCTGCAATTGTAAAACGTAAAGCGACTAGCAGCAAAGGCGATGAATATTCCAGTCCAATTTTACCAATCGCAAACGACGAACCCATTAATCCGGTCGTTACGACTACTAGAAATCCAAACAGTAGTTTGTTCATAGAATTACTCCTTTTCCGTCCACTTACTAATTGGCGTGTTCTTTGTCAGCGGCATCTGCATACGGCCAATCAAAGCTTCAATAGCAGGCGGCATATAGCGATTTTTTAAATACGTTAAATAGACAGTACGTGTAAGCCTAGGGGAATCAATTATTTTGATAACGAGAGACGAATCGATGCGATTATCAAAATACCTTTGGGGTATAATAGAAATCCCTATATTCGCTCTCACTAGTTCTATAATCGTCTCAAACCGCTCCACTTCATATTGAATAGTCATGGGGACGTTCGCTTCTTCAAAAGCGGTGATAATATCATGTCTCGTCTGAAACCCATCACTCGTTATAATAAAAGGCTCATTTTCTAAATCAGCTAGTGTCAACTGAAATTTTTTTGCCAATGGATGAGCAGGATGTATAATCACAGCGAGTCTTTCTTCGTAAAGCGGAGTGGTCAATAGATGAGGAGCATCCATGAAATGATTAGTTAAGCAAGCATGCACTTCATATTGACGAAGCGCTCGCTCAACATCTTCACGATCGAGCACTTCAGTTAACTTTACCTTCATTGCCGGAAAAGCTTGCTGATACCAATGTAAAATAGAGGGAATCCAATTTTTCACCGATTCAATCATTCCAATTTGCACGGAGCCATTACCATTCCACTTCACTTCTTTAATCTCTTGCTGTAAAATATCCGTTTCGTTCAAAATAAAAAGTGCACGTTTATAAATTACTTTTCCCGATTCGGTCAACTGAAGTTTTTTTGTTGTTCGTTCCAAAAGACGAAAGCCTACTTCAGATTCTAGGTTTTTAATCGCTTTACTTAAAGATGGTTGTGATAAATGTAATTTTTTTGCTGCCTCAGAAAAACTAGCCAGCTGAACGACTGTCACAAAATACAGCAATTGCTTAATTTCCATGCAAATCTCCCCCATTTATAACTAAAAGGCATGAGTATATGAAAAAGAGGTATTAGAAATAATAAATGAAACACTTTATACTAAATGTACCATGAGTGAAAGGATGAAGTATATTGTTAATTCAAACAAATAAATCAGACTGGTCCGGTCGTGTAGATAGTACTACTAATAGATCCGCATTTCGTATGCATCAAATCGTTCAACTTTCGGAGTTAAAAGAAAGCGTTACCAATAAGACATGTGCATTAATCGGCTTCTCATCTGAAGAAGGAGTCCGCCGCAATAATGGCCGACTCGGGGCTGCTGCAGGTCCAAATGCTCTGCGGGGTGAATTAGCTAAACTCCCTTGGCGCATGCCTGCAGAATGCCAACTGTTTGATATAGGTACGATAGTGTGCGAAGACACGCAATTAGAAAGTGCCCAAGCTGAATTAGGAGCTGCTGTTCAAAAAAGTTTAGAGAAGAAAGCGCATCCGGTCATTTTAGGTGGCGGTCACGAAACCGCTTACGGTCATTATTTAGGTGTGCGAGAGTTTATCGGCCCTGACGCGAAGCTTGGCGTCGTTAATATCGATGCTCATTTCGATTTGCGAAGCTATGATGAGCAACCCAGTTCGGGCACAATGTTCAAGCAAATGCTCGATACAGATCCAAACGTGGAATATTTAGTAGTGGGAATTCAGGAGTTCGGAAATACAGACATTCTATTCGAAGAGGCAGATGCTCAAGGTGTGACGTATGTGCTAGAGCAGGAAATTTCATCGGGTCATCTGGACGATACTTTGAAGAAAATCATCTTATTCATTGAACAACAAGACTATGTTTTGTTAACATTATGCTCTGACGTCTTGAATGCGGCATGCGCACCCGGTGTAAGTGCACCTTCACCTTTCGGACTGGATCCATTGGTCGTGCGTACATTTATCCAAACAGTCGCCTCTCATGAGAAAACCCTTTCATTTGACATCTCAGAAATTAATCCGGCGCTTGATATTCAAAACCAAACAGTGAAACTAGGCGCTTATTTAACAAACGAAGCAATTGTCGCTTTGCTAGGAGGAAGAACGACATGACAATCGAGCTCAATCAAATTACTACGCTATTTTTAGCACTAGCTCTTTTAACGATCGGAACGATGTTAGTACGTAAGGTTGGCTTCCTTCAAAAATTTTGCATCCCCGCCCCTGTTGTAGGCGGGTTGCTTTTCGCTATTTTAGCGACTATTTTGAAGTATTTTGACTTACTTAGCTTTCAATTAGACACTTCACTACAAAATTTATTTATGTTAACATTCTTCACAACAGTTGGTTTAGGAGCAAGTTTTAGCTTAATTCGTCTAGGTGGAAAACTATTGCTCATTTATTGGGCAGCCTGTGGATTTTTAGCTTTGGCTCAGAACGTCATTGGTGTTTCGATGTCTTACCTATTTAATCTTCACCCGTTAATCGGTATGATGGCAGGTGCTGTCTCGATGGAAGGTGGTCATGGCGGAGCTACCGCATACGGACAAACATTGGAGAGTCTAGGTATCGACTCCGCACTTTCAATTGGTATCGCTGCCGCTACATTCGGACTCGTCGCGGGCGGATTGGTAGGAGGACCGATTGTTAGGTTCCTTATTAAAAAGTATAAGTTACAATCTACTGAAGTGGAACACGAAGTGGCGTACTCTGCAGAAGCACACGAACCAGCGATCAATACTGATAACTTCTTGACGCAAGTGTTGCTTATCACTTTGTGTATTGCAGGTGGTACATTCATCGGTGACTTGTTCTCTGACGCTACCGGATTTGTCATGCCAGGCTATGTCGGGGCTATGTTCGTTGCTGTGATCGTACGCAATCTCGTCGATCGAGTAAAGCCAGATGCTGTTCATATGACAAGCATCAACTTAATCGGTGACGTGTCTCTTGGAATATTTTTATCGATGGCATTAATGAGCATTAAATTATGGGAAGTTGCCGACTTGGCACTACCATTATTAGTGATCGTCTTTGTACAAGTATTGTTCGTTGTGCTATTCGGTATTTTCGTCTTGTTCCGTATTCTTGGTAAAAACTACGACGCCGCTGTCATGGTAGCCGGTTTTGCTGGTCACGGTCTTGGCGCTACACCAAACGCTATGGCTAATATGGCGGCTGTAACAGAACGATACGGCCCTTCGCGCAAGGCGTTCCTGATCGTTCCTATTGTCGGTGCGTTCTTGATAGACGTTGTGTCGATGCCGATTATTATTACGACGATTAATATATTTAGTTGATGTAGAGTGGTGATGGGAAGTTGCAAGTCAGTCGGGGTTCGTACAGAAATTGGAGTGGGGTGAGTGACTTCTCCTTTGGTGGTGCAGAAAAATAGTATACGTGCTAGGATTCTCCCTGCAGAACCGGACGCTTTCCTGAGGGTGCGCAGCGGACTCGCCAGAAGTGCGTTGGCGATTACGCCTGTAAATGCAAAGATGTGCTCCTTTTCGCTGCGCTTCACTCGCAAAAGCCGTACTTCGCAACGGCTTTCACTCTGATCCTCCAGAAGTCGCCGGTTCTTTCGGGAGAATCCTTGAGTTTGTGTCGGGAAGTCAGTTGGTGTTCGTCCAGAATTTTGAATGGGGTAAGTGACTTCTCCAGTGCGGTGCAGAAAAGCAGTGTACGTGCTAGGATTCTCCCTGCAGAACCGGACGCTTTCCTGAGGGGGCGCGGTGGACTCGCCAAAAGTGCGTTGGCGATTACACCTGTCAAGTGCCAAAATGTGCTCCTTCTCGCTGCGCTTCACTCGCAAAAGCCGTACTTCGCAACGGCTTTTCCTGATCCTCCAGGAGTCGCCGGTTCTTTCGGGAGAATCCTTGAGTTTGTGTTCGTAAGTCAGTCTGTGTTCGTCCAGAAATGAAGGATGGCAAATTACGCTTCCTGAACAGTGTAGATAAAGCTTTAGATTGTCTGACGAATGTGTATAGAGTCATTTCTTTTTCCACTCAGTTCATTGAAACAGTCATAGTAGCTAGCAACACGTCACCGCTTTTTAACTTCAAAAACGGTCGCATTGTATCAGACATTTCTACTTGGTTTTCACTACCTACAAAGAGTGATCAACCTGTCTTACATACACAAAGTCCGGCTGAAGCTGGAAGACGATCGACTCCGGGAGGATCAGGACGACAGGCGTAACCCGCAGCGCTTGACGGTCCGCCGCGTCCCCTCCGGAAAGCGTATCGTCTGGAAGCGCAACCCGCATGACACGCTAAGTCAGCCTCACTCCATCTAATCCCCAAAGTCAAAATCGTCTTTAAATAAATGAATGAGAAAATTATACATCTATACACTTTCAATAACCGGATGCTCACCGGTTATTTTTGCGTTCGTTTTGGACGTAATTCGCTTACACTTCTGTTAAACTGAAAACACAAAACTACATCCGAAGAGAGGTTTCTTATATGAAAGAACAACTAATCGAACGCTTAATTCGTTATGCAAAAATCGACACACAGTCAAATCCCGACTCGGTGACTACACCGTCTACAGCAGGCCAGTGGGAGTTATTGCATATGTTAGAGAAGGAACTGGCTACTATTGGCTTGGAAGAAATTTCACTGGACGAGAACGGCTATTTATTTGCGACGTTGCCAGCGAACACAGACAAAGAACTACCGACTGTCGGCTTTTTAGCGCATGTCGATACGGCGGCAGACTATACAGGTACTAACGTCCAACCACAGCGTATTGATAACTACGATGGTAAGGATATTCCTTTAAATGAAACGACAATGATGACAGTGCAGGCATTCCCCGAGCTTACTAATTATGTTGGGCATACGCTGATCACAACAGATGGCACGACATTGCTTGGGGCCGATGATAAAGCAGGCATCACGGAAATTATGACGGCTATGCAATACTTAGTCGAACATCCGGAGATCAAGCACGGTAAAGTTCGTGTCGGTTTCACACCTGACGAAGAAATTGGACGTGGCCCACACAAGTTCGATGTGGAACGATTCGGTGCAACATATGCTTATACGATGGACGGTGGACCACTTGGCGAATTACAGTATGAAAGCTTCAACGCAGCGGGCGCGGTGCTAACATTCCACGGAACGAACGTGCATCCAGGTACTGCGAAAGGAAAAATGGTCAACTCTTTATTAATTGCGGCAGAATTCCAAGCAGCGATGCCAGCGAATGAAATCCCACAAGAAACCGAGCATTATGAAGGATTCATTCATTTAATGGAAGCGGAAGGTACGGTAGAGAAAACAACGTATCACTATATTATTCGTGATTTCGACCGACAAGCATTCGAAGCGCGAAAACAGCTAGTACAAGATACAGTGACACGTCTTCAGGAAAAGCATGGATTACATGCGGTAGAACTTTCATTGACTGATCAATACTTCAATATGGGTGAAAAGATTGAACCGGTCATGGAAATTGTTGACGTGATTGCAGATGTCTATCGTACGCTTGGCATCGAGCCTAAAATTGAACCGATTCGCGGCGGGACAGATGGCTCACAATTATCGTATATGGGTATGCCTACACCGAATATTTTCACAGGCGGCGAAAATTATCATGGGAAATATGAATTCATTTCAGCTGACAATATGGTACTGGCAACTCAAGTAATTATCGAAGCATTGAAACTTCAAGAGCAACGGGGATAAACAGATGAAAGCTATTGGAATTGGTATTTTGTCTGCACTCTTTTTTGCGGTTACCTTCGTTCTAAATAGATCGATGGAGCTAGAAGGTGGAAGCTGGTTGTGGAGTGCTTCGTTACGCTACTTCTTCATGGTGCCATTTCTTGTGGCGATTGTGGCTTTACGTGGCGGATTGGGCGGAATGAAGAGGGAAATGACCGCTTCCCCCCTTCCCTTCTTCGGCTGGAGCTTTGTAGCATTCGTTCTATTTTATGGACCGTTGACGTTCGCTGCGGGGTATAGTCCAGGCTGGTTAGTGGCGGGAACATTTCAAATGACTATTGTGGCAGGTGTATTGCTAGCACCCTTCTTCACATTTCAAGTATTAAACAAAACGGGAGAATTGCAGACTATTCGGCATCGTATTCCTATCGCCTCCCTACTGATTTCATTGATTATTTTAGCAGGCGTCGTCTTAATTCAAATCCCACATGCCAGCAGTATTCCATTGAAATCTATTTTGCTGGGAACATTGCCTCTAGTAGTTGCAGCTTTCTCTTATCCATTAGGTAATCGCAAGATGATGAACTTGCTTAATGGACGGTTGGATATGTTCCAACGTGTTTTGGCCATGACTCTCATGACGATTCCCGTTTGGTTACTGATGGCTATTTATGCATGGGCGACAGTAGGTCCTCCTTCTATGAGTCAAGTTATTCAATCTTTGTTAATCGCTATTAGTTCAGGCGTCATTGCAACTTCTCTCTTTTTCATGGCAACCGACATGGTGCGACAGGATCAGGGGAAATTAGCTGCAGTAGAAGCTACACAATCTATTGAGTTAATCTTTGCGATGATCGGGGAAATGATCTTACTCAGTCTTCCTTTACCTAGCACGGTTTCATTGATTGGTGTGTTAGTCATTATTGGCGGGATGTCATTGCATAGTTACCAAACAGCTTTGGCTGCTAAACGATAAATAAAAGGCGATCTGCGAAGTCTTGTCATACAGACTTTTCAGATCGCCTTTTTTAGACGTTTCGTTCTTTCACTTGTCGTATCATTCGTTTTTTCATTATTTGCGGTTTCACTTCAGATAATACAATCGCGATAAATATGAGTAACGCGCCCAAAAACATACGAAACGTTAGCAGTTCATAGGCGAGCGCAACGGAAAATATCATGCCCCATACAGACTCTGTCGACAAAATAATCGCTGCTTTCGTTTCAGATACATATTTTTGCCCTATCGTTTGCATCAAAAAGGCGATCGTCGTTGAGAAAACAGCCAAATACAGTAAGGAACTAACACCAGTCGTATCTATCGAAAAAGATGTTTCTCCCAATAAAATCACAGTGACACAGCCAACCACCGCAGCCACGGCCATCTGTAGCAATGTTAATAATACCGCATCTTCCGTTCGAACAAATCGCGCTGTGTAAAAAATATGAAATGCAAACATGACTGCACAACCGAGTGTCAGTACATCGCCAATATTAATACCAGCAGACCATTGCAGAGAAAGAACCGCTACACCAATGAGCGCTAACACGGCACCAAATAATTCAAATGTATCAAGTCTTCTTTTATATAATATGAGGGCGATGAACGGAACTATGACTACATTTACACCTGTTAAAAATGCATTTTTTGAAGGCGTTGTAAATTGCAGACCGACCGTTTGCAGTGCAAAAGCCATGTACAACAACAAGCCGAGCAGTGCACCTTTCCATAAGACAGACTTGTCCATCTGACGCAAGCGTTTATGGAATACGATGCTGAGCATGACCGCTCCAATCGTAAATCGCACGGCTAAAATTTGATAGGGAGTATAGTGATCGAGCGCGATGGCACTCATCACAAACCCGCTTCCCCAAATAACCGCAGTAATTACTAACCCTATTTCACCTATATATTTCTTCACACCATTCACCATACTTCCACTTAGCTGTCGTATTAGTTTACCATGAATAGTAGAGGGAACATAGCGAATTTTCCAAAGCAAATACCCCGCTTCTAGACAGAGGCAGGGGTTAGTTGAATGATGAGAACTACGAAAGTAATATGACTAGTTATTATGTTTAAACTCATCATATTGGCTATCTGAGCTTGCATAAGTTGAAAAAGCAACAGAGCGATATTTGTTTGTAGAGTGAGTGTACGAGGATTCTCCCTGCAGAACCGGACGCTTTCCTGAGGGGACGCGGCGGACTCGCTAAAAGTGCGTTGGCGATTACGTCTGTCACCCTAATCCTCCCAGAGTCGCCGGTTCTTCCGGGAAAATCCTTGAATTTGTGTCGGGATGTCAGTTGGTGTTCGTCCAGAAGTTTGAGTGGGATAAGTGACTTTTCTTTTTTGGTGAAGAAAATGAGTGTACGTGTGAGGATTCTCCCTGCAGAACCGGACGCTTTCCTGAGGGGACGCGGCGGACTCGCCAGAAGTGCGTTGGCGATTACGCCTGTCGTCCTGATCCTCCAGGAGTCGCCGGTTCTTTCGGGAGAATCCTGGAGTTTTTGTTGGGAAGCCAGTTAGTGTTCGTCCAGAAATAGAGTATGGTAAGTTCTGCTTCCTAAACAGTGTGGTGAAGCTTTGGATTTGCTGACTGAATGCATATAGAGTCATTGCTTTTTTTCCCTCAGTTCATCGAAGCGGTCATAATAGCTGATAATACTTCACCACTATCTAACTTCAAAAGCGGTCAGATTGTATCAAACAATTCTACTTGGTTTTCATCCTCTACAAAGAGTGATCAGCCTGTCTTACACACACTAAGTACGGCTGAAGCTGGAAGACGATCGACTCCGAGAGGATCAGGGTGACAGGTGTAACTCGCAATGCACTTTTGCGAGGTCCACCGCGCCCCCTCCGGAAAGCGGCTGGACTTGTCACAAGGACTAGACAGCCGCTTGATATGTTTTGTGAGGGAGTTATTCCGCTTTACTAGAATTTCCCACTGATTTTTTTGATTGAGACGTTCAACTTTTGCTTCATTCCTCATACAACCCAATCTCTTTAATCGCTCGTTCGACAAGCGTTGGATCTACGGACTTATCAAAATCAATTTCCCCACGAATCGCACCGTTCGCTTTGTACGTTTCGTATTGCTTCTTTATATCATCAACGAACATTTTACCGTTCGGATCCAGTCCTGTGACAAACACCCTATCCCATAAGTCAGGATCTTTAAGAGAAGTATGCTTCACCATAATATCGACAACTTCTTTCTTTCCTTTACCTTTAAAGAAGGCATCGTTATAATCACGTACTCCTTTTAAATAGGCAGCCATAAAACGGATCGACAGCTCTTCATTGGCCATGAATTTAGGCGAAGCCAATACCATCGCAATCTGTGATTCAGGTGCATAATCAGTCGTATCCCCAAACCGAACATGGAACTTATTGTGAATTCCTTGTGCGATTAACGGTTCAATATTGAGTGCCGCATCAATAGTTCCCGAATCAATCGCCCCAAGCATCGCTCCAAAGTCTGCGATGTGAACATATTCTACATCGTCTTCTGTCAAGCCCGCATGCTTTAGCATCTCTTCGTAAATATAACCGTCAATCGAATTTCGGGAAGAGACTGCAATTTTCTTACCTTTGAAATCACTATAGTCTTTGATTACATCGATCATATGATTGCCGATGACGAAACTAAAATACGATTTCTCTGGCATATTATGGCCTTTATCAGCAATAATTCGCACATCGATTCCTTGTGCAATCGCGTTAAAAAAGGAAGCTGTGGAGACACCGCCAGCGATATCGACTTCTCCTGCCGCTAATGCCGGCAACATATCATCACTATTCGCAAAGTCTGCAAAATCTACTGTAATGTTGTAGTCTTCAAAATAGCCTTTTTCCTTAGCAATATAAAATCCAGCACCCGATGCCGCACCATCTTCCGCGATGTATATTTTCGCTCGTTTTTCAAGCGGTGCCAAATCTCCAGACGGTTGTGTTCCATCATCCGTTACAGGTTGTACGGTTTCCTTCGGAGAACAAGCACCAATGACTAATACAGCTGCGAGCATCATGACCCAACCTACTTTTTTCAACCACTTTCCCACACCATCGCTCCTTCTATCGTTTACTCTCTTGACTTCAAAACTTCCTCTTGTAAGTGTTGCCATATCTCAATGAAAATCGCTGCCATTTCGGGATCTTTTCTACTATCCTCAATCTTTCGTGGTCGCGGATGGTCTATCGTAATTTCAGCTATAATCTTTCCAGGCTGCGCACCCATCAACAAAATGCGATCACTTAATAGCAACGCTTCATCGATACTATGTGTAATGAATAAAACCGTCTTCTTCGTCTCCGCCCAAATAGTCAACAGTTCCTCTTGTAAGATGAATCGATTTTGTTCATCTAGTGCGCCAAACGGTTCATCCATTAGCAAAATCTCCGGATCATTGGCAAATGCCCTTGCGATACTAACTCGTTGTTTCATACCGCCAGATAACTCTTTAGGATACAAGGAAGCAAATCGTTCCAACCCTGTTTTCTTCAAATATTCATTCGTTCGTTCTTCAATCAATGCTTTTGGTAATTTACGCATCTTCAAACCGTATGCGACGTTTTCGCGAACAGTCAACCACGGAATCACTCCACGTTCTTGAAACACCATCGACTGCAACGGTCGATCTTCAGAATCTGTCTCAATCGTAAAACTTCCTACACTCGGTTGTTCAAGCCCAGCCAAAATCCGAAGAAGGGTCGTCTTACCGCACCCGCTAGGACCGACTAGGCAAACAAACTCTCCTTCTTCAATCGTTAGGGAAATATCTTCTAGGGCGATGACACTCCCTTGTTTCTTGTAAAAAGTCTTCATGAGACCATCTACTATGATTTTAGGTCGCCCTTTCATCTTCTTCACCTCCAAGGCAATAACTTCTGTTGAAGAGCACGTAATAGTACTGAAAATAAGTAGCCGAAAAAGGAGATGAGAATGAGGCCTACATACATTTCAGGTAATAAAAAGGCTTTATAGGAAGTCCAGATCAAATAACCGATACCCGAAGTGGCCCCCATCATTTCTGCAGCTACAATAGTTAATAGTGCAATGGCCTGCCCCATCTGAATTCCTTCTAGCATGACAGGTAACGAACCAGGAAGAGCAATTGTAAAAAAGAAATTCCAACGATTCGTTTGATAATTATTTGCGACATCCAAATAAATTTTATCGATGTTCAAGACACCCGCAGCTGTATTGATGACAACAGGGAAAAACACACTTCCCGCAATCGTCACGACTTTCGACAAATCTCCAATGCCAAACAAAATAATGATAATCGGCAATAAGGCTAATGTCGGAATCGGCATAAGAGCCATAACAATCGGCTGAATGAAATGTCGTATCGGCGAATATAAACCCATTAACAACCCGATCATCACACCCGGAATGACACCTGCTAAAAATCCGATGAAAATTCGGTACAATGAAACACCGACATGTTTCGCCATCATACCACTGACGATCATGTCATAAAACGTTTGAACAATTCGGCTTGGAGGAGGGAAAAACCGAATATCTAGCACACCGGCCCTCGACAGTATTTCCCACAATACCAACAGAAAGATCGGCGACACAATAGTCAATAATTGCTTACCGCGTTCATTCCGCCGTCTTCTCTGCCATTCTTTTTGTTCTACTTCAAATGATTGGTCACGAGCTAGTTGTTGATCTTTCACCCTTCACCACCTCTTCACTGCCTATTGTATGTAATTGCCTAGTGAGTTGGTTGGGCTTACGTATCGCTATGAATGACTGGACGAACCATTTGTCTCTACTCCCTTTTTTGCTTATACTAACTTTATGAATACACTTACAGCAGACCAAATCAGAGAATTGAATAGTTATAGTATTTACGTAGACATACCAAAGCATCCGATATGTACGTTGTCCGATCTACAAGACCACACAAAGGTCAGGGATGTAGTTCGAGTCATACAGACAGTTAGCCAAAGCCCAGATGAAGTCGTAGCTGCCTCCTATTTTATGCGTCGCATCGGGATGTTTTTTGCTATGCAGTTATACAATCTTGCGGCATACGATGAGTTATGGAGCGGTACGCCAGAAAATTTACAATTCGGGGTGGTGGAGGAATACGGAAACAGAACGATTAGTACTTTCGTAGCTGCCAATGACTGGCAAACGGTTGAAGACGATGATCGCTACATACGAATCCGCGGAATTTTGGAAGATGCTCATGCAGTCATTACTTCATTGCGTACAGCGGTACCTCTTTCCCCACTCACTGCATGGGAGAACGTTTTCGGTTTTTGGCTATGGCAATACCACGTATTATTATCAGATCCTGCAAGCGAATTGGAAGCACGAGAGGATTTGGAAGTATTGAAACGTGATGATGTATGGTTGGGTATTCATACGCATTCACGATTTTCTAGTTACTTAAACGGATCAGAACCGTCTGCCTTACTGAACACAACGGTGCGTAAAACCTGTTGTTTTTCAAAAGACGTACCTGGCTTACTACGTTGTGGTTTTTGTCCATTACCATAACAAACAGATCCTTTCGCGTTTCGTTGCGAAGGACCTGTTTTAACTGTTTCTATATGCACGAAGCGATTGCTTTGTAGAAAAGATAATCCCCATAGCCGCCCCGCTATAGAAAAAACCCATGAAAATACCAGCGGATAAATTTCCTGGATGACTGACAAAAATGGATAAAAACAATCCGCTAGCGGTTGCGACTGTCGATAACCAAGTGAGCGGAACATTCAGCAGCCATTTGGCTAGCAAGACAATAACTAGCACGACGGGAACACCCCAAACGGCGTCCCAAATATTCGTATGAACTATCGGGAATTCTGTTAACACGCACTACATCCTTTCTTTTTTATTAGCATGTGTAAGTAGTGCATTTTTATCCATCATACGAAAAAAGCCTTCCAGTATTAGCACTGAAAGGCTTCCTCATTACACTTCTTTTGTAGCAGCACGTCGAATTTCTCTTCGTCGGGCATAAATATTTTGCACGACAACTTTTCCTACCGCATAGGCTGGAACCGCCACTAAAATCCCTAAAAATCCCGCAATACTTCCTGCTACTAATAGCACTGTGATTACAGTCAGCGGATGAATATCAAGTGTTTTCCCCATGACATTCGGCGTAATTAAATTACTATCTGTCTGTTGCGCAACTAATGTCACCACGCCTACCCAAATGACTAACTTTGGATCTTGCAAGTACGCGATGAGTAAGGCGGGAGCGACTGCAATCCACGGCCCGATAAATGGAATCAGATTCATGAATAAAGCGAGAATCGCCAACAGCAATGCATATTCTAAGCCAATAATTAGGTATCCGACAAGTATAATAGTTGCCAGAATAGCACTAATCAGTAACTGCCCCTGAATATATGAACGTAGCACGTGATCAATATCTGAAAGAGTTTTCTTCACCCATTCACGACGTTGTCCAGAAAACAAATTATAAATTTTAGGTGCAAACTTTTCGTGATCCTTCAACATAAAGAAGAAGAAAAATGGAACGAGTAGTAATAAGACGACCGCTTGGACAAACGATTGGATAAATTGAATGAACCATTTACCAAACTTTACCGCAAACGATTGAACAGACTCTATCGCTGAGTTCAGTGAATCTTGTAATCCTTCAGGTAAATTATCTTTCTGATTAATTACCTCATTTTTTAATTGGTCTAACTGTCTTGTTAGAGCAGGCCCATTTTCGACTAGATTGTTTACTTGCTTTGTAACAATCGGACCGATCAGCGCGATTAAAATCCATAGAACCGCCACTAAGATGAGAATGACGGAAACGATGCTCCCCCATCTAGGCATTCCTTTTTTCTCCAGCAAACGCTGAATCGGCTCTGTCATATAGTACAGTAAACCACCAAAGATTAACGGCATAATAATCGTCTGTAAAATGATACCGACTGGCTTAAAGATGTAATTTACTTCCAAGAAATATTTAGTAATTAAAAGAGCAAGTAAAATGCCGACTCCCACTTGGAACCATACTTTCTTCGTCACATTCTCACTTCCTTTCGTTTGTAATTATACAAGTAATATTAGTATACGTTGTTCAGTAGTTCCTGTCGAAATTTGCCTTCATAAAGTATTGCTATACAATAACCGTGGAATTCTACACTGTATTGTAACAATTATTGACTAACATATGAAGAAATTTAAAAGTTCCCTTGTCCAATCTGTTATTCATCGGTAAAATAGGTCTGTCTTGGAAGGAATTAAAATTCATCCAGAAAAACAACAAAGAAATGAAGGGATCTTATGTTACAACAAACTTGGAATCGTCTTTGGTCATTACACGATCAAGTAAAAGACGTCTTCCGTTTTTTCGCCGCGCCTAATTCTTCGGAAATGGTCAAGGGCGGTGACGGTGGGAAAAAAATTGGTGTTCAAAATGAAGGAGGGGGTAGGGATTCTCGTAGTTATTCTGCCACACAGCTAATCGGCTTACTACTAGGTCCATTATTGTTTTCCCTTATTTTACTCTTTTTCAAACCTGCTGATTTATCTACAGCGGGTATTGCGATCCTTGCTAGTACGGTGTGGATTGCAGTTTGGTGGATTACAGAGGCTATTCCGATTCCCGTCGCCTCCATGTTGCCGCTCGTTCTCTTTCCACTAACAGGCGGACTCGAAATGAAAGAAACAGCTTCTTCTTATGGTGATGAAACTATTTTCTTATTCATGGGCGGCTTTATGATCGCACTTGCGCTCGAAAAATGGAATCTCCATCGTAGAATTGCTTTAACTATTATTTCGGCAATTGGTACAAATATGGATAAAATTGTATTGGGTTTCATGGTTGCGACCGGATTTCTTTCCATGTGGATTTCGAACACTGCGACCGCTATGATGATGGTGCCTATTGGTCTTGCGATTATTACACAAGTAACCATAGCATTGAAAGAGGATTCATCAATCGATACATCAAAAGAAAATTTTGGGTTCGGTAAAGCATTAATGCTAGGTATCGCTTACTCCGCTTCTTTAGGCGGCATTGCCACGTTGATCGGAACACCTCCAAATACATTGTTAGCAGGAGCCGTTAACAAAATTTATGGCATTGAATTATCATTTGGTAAATGGATGTTGTTCGGTGTACCATTCGCTTGGGTTTTCATACTGTTGACTTGGTTCTACTTAGTAAAAATCGTCTATAAGTCTCCTGTAAAAGATTTGCCAGGAGGACGTGAAGTAATCGAACAAGAAAAGAAATTATTAGGCCGTCCTTCGATTGAAGAAATTCTCGTATTTATCGTCTTTTCTTTAGCAGCTTTTTCATGGATCACGCGATCGTTCTTCTTGTCTAAGTTTGTAGATGGATTAAGTGACGGATTAATCGCTATCGTCTTCGCTATGATTCTATTCATCATTCCTTCTTTCAATAAAAAGGGAGATCATTTGCTGGATTGGAATACAGCAGTTAAGTTACCATGGGGTATTTTACTATTATTTGGTGGTGGACTTGCGATTGCTGCTGGATTCGTCAGCAGTGGACTTTCAGAGTGGATTGGTACTCAACTGATTGGTTTAAAAGGTGTTCCGTTGATCGTCATTATTTTAATCGTTTCCACTCTCGTCATTTTCTTGACTGAAATTACGTCGAATACTGCCACGGCTTCAATGATGTATCCAATTATGGCATCGTTAGCACTTGCGCTAGGTTTCCATCCGTATGCGCTAATGATTGCTGCTGGCGTGGCTGCTTCTTGTGCATTCATGCTGCCCGTTGCAACTCCGCCAAACGCAGTTGTTTTCGGTTCGGGATATTTACGTATTCCCGACATGGCAAAAGCAGGCTTTGCACTCAATATTTTAGGCGTTGTACTCGTAACGCTTTGTATTTACTTCTTACTCCCTCTACTTTGGGGTATTGACTTACATACCATTCCTGAAGTATTTAAAGGGTAATTCCAACAGGTGCTGGACACATTCCATGCACCTGTTTTTCTATTGCAAAGCAAGTTTAGACTTTTCATTGTCTATCTCACCTCACTAATCATTCGTCGCCTTCTTTTGCGGAAACGGATCATAAGCACGTAGACTAACGGAATTATTGCTGAGAATACAGCTAAACCCATCCAGCCTGCATATTGCCAGAGAGGTGTCGTCAGCGTACTTCCCGCCGCCATTCCGACATAGTAAGAAACGAGATACAAACTAGATGCACTGCCTTTATGATGGGTTGCCTCTTTGCTGACAGAAGCCGCAGTTAATGAATGAGCCGAGAAAAACCCAAGGCAGATGATGCAATAGCCGATGACGACAAATGGTAATTTCATCGGAATTGTTAGTAAACAACCGACAGCGAGAAAGAAAACACCTGTCAGACGAATTGTTTTCATACTATACTTTGCTGCGAGTGAACCTGCAAGCGGTGCACCGATAATTCCAAACGCATAAGCAAAGTAAATATAAGACACTTCGTCTAACGTCAAATCAAAAGGAGAAACGGTGAGATGGAAAGGCAAAAATGTCCACATTCCTGTGAAACTTAATTGCATGACAATTCCTAGCCCAAACACGATTAACAAATTGGGATTTTTCAAATGAAAACCAAAACCCTCCATATCTTTTCTCACTGATTCCCTACTCGGTTGAAAGTGTCTAGATTTAGGCAAAGCTAGTAATAACAGCAAAAACACCCCTACACCGCATAGTGTAAGTAGTTGCAGAGACAATTCCCATGACCAGCGCTCTGCCAAATAACCTGTCACAAAACGCCCAAGCATACCACCCGTTCCATTAAATGAAATATAAAGTGCAGTCGCTACGCTTACCACACGTTCATGGATCTCTTCGTTGATATAAGCAAGAGCAGCAGCTAGTACACCTGCCATCGCAAACCCTTGTAAAAAACGTAGGAAGAGAATCATCAGAAAAGACTGTGTCAAAAACATAGGGATAAATAATAAGGCCGTCAATAAAATGGATGTTTTCACAAAAATTGAACGTCCAATGCGATCAGAGTAAAATCCTAAAATGACGAGACCGATAATCAATCCAATTGTATTAATAGACATCGCTAAACTAGCAGTCGAGACAGAGACATTAAATTCTGTTGTTAAAATCGGTAAAAGTGGCTGGATTGCATACATAGAAGCAAAAATGAGCATAGAAGCCAACCCAAGCCCGAGGACGATACGCCAATAACGCAATTCGCGAATAGTCGATTTAGTTTGTTGTTTCATACAGGCACTTCCAGTCAATAAAATACGAATAATAAAATTATAGCACTTTTGAGATACACATACACAAAGTCTTCATCATCCAGCTTGACTGCGCGTTAATTGCCTATCGTGTATATGCTGGATTGTTCAGTTATGAGCGCGAACACAATCGCTATGAGCGGTTGCGAACATTCTATGAGCGCAAACACGATTGCTATGAGCGGAAGTGACCATTCTATGAGCGCAAAGGAAAAGACTTTATTTTAATTGTATCTCAGCCTCTTCATTTTACTTTCCATGTGAACGTTCAAACGTCATATAAATCCCTTCCTTTTTCGATGTTTTTATTTCTTTATAAGTGGGTATTTATATAATAACAATAAAAACGGAGGCGATCTCATGGATCACAAAGATCATGGAACTGAAGATAAATTAAAAGGATTAGGTAATAAAATCAAAGGAAGCGTAAAAGATGTAGTAGGCGATGTAACTGACGATACAAAGATGCAAGTTGAAGGTAAGTTGGACAAAGCAAAAGGTGAAGTTCAACAAAAGATCGGTAAAGCAAAAGAGCATTTCAGTGATACGGAGGCACACGATGAACGCCCATAATAGTATATACTTAGCCTGCGTACGGTAGCAGGCTTTTTCCATGTAAAAAACGGTTCTTCCATCTCACTGGAAGAACCGTTTTTTTTTACAGATTATTTGTATCTATTCGTGGACTATTCGGAATCGGATTGCCTACTTCCTCGTTAGGGTCACCCGCTAAACTTTCTCCACTGTCTGTTTGCCTGACTGAACTATCATGAGGATTAATGGAATCTGCCCGTTCTTCATCAGACAACGGCTTGACAAACAATGCAATTCCCCCTTCTTTTAAATCATTATAGAAGTTCTTTGCCTCTTGCTTATCAAACCCCATTTTGATGAAAATCGTTAACATTTCATCTTTGTCGTTGAATAATCTACGCGTATGATCCCAAATGGAGCCATCTTGGATTCCGATCAATTCAATTTTCGAATCGCCCTCTAATATCTTCAAGTCGTCTCGTACATTCGATACCGCACACATATGATTTTTTTGAAATCCCTGCGCTTCAAGCTCGGTTATTTTATAAAGGACATTATCAATGGAATGAAATGTACCGACGTACTGTTTTTTCGTCATTGCTGCACCTCCCTTATATCATGCTATGCTTTACTACTACCCGCCTAACTGAATTTTCACACATTCCATTGGATGGTTAATCTCCTACGTATAGTTTTTTTCTTCTTGCACACTCTAAAGGTATCAAGTGAAAAGGAGTGCTGTGGAGTGGAAATGAAAAACAAAGTAGAATCTGAAATATCAAAAATGGGTGAGGACAAAAAGGAACAAATTTTACAAAACTTCAATAACTTTAAAGGATTTCTTGCGGAAAAAGTAGAAAAAGGTGAAAACCTAGGATTAAGCGATGAACAACTTGCAAAAACAACAGAGTTTATTGCAAATTATTTATCCCGCCATGAGGAACCTCGAAATCGAGAGCAGTATTTATTACAAGAATTATGGGATTCAGGATCCAAAGAAGAACAACATTCACTTGCACATATGTTACTAAAAATGGTTCGTCAAGCATAATAGGAGGAATGCTATATGGTGTTTAAAGGAAATCCCTGTCCCGAAAAGAATCCCAATACGTATCGGTTAATCCAAACGCATCCTGAAAATTTGCATACGAATACGGTTAGTTTGTTCGATTTACACGAAGATATGCAGACCGTTGATGCCATTTCCCTTCCTGATCAACGGCAAGACCTCAAAAAAGAAAAGCATAACCACTCCCCTCGTTACAGTGGCGGAACTCCGTCAACGGATTACGGCGCTCCTAGATAGAATCACATATAAAGTCGTACAGTATCCCACTGTACGACTTTTCCTCATGTTTGACGATAGATGTCAATATTCCCCGGGAAATATTCCTTCCATCGACAAGATAGTTCCATGCTATACTATTACCCGACAGGAATGGAGGATGAACGATGAAAGTATGGATGTACCCACTCCTCATCGTTATAGGTGCTGCGAGCTATGGTATTTTATCAACTATTATAAAGTTAGCGATTACAGACGGATTTACAGCATCCGAAGCTGTAACGAGTCAATATTATACAGGTTTTCTTTTAGCTCTACTCATTTATGTCATCGTACATCGCGGAGTACCTAAATTTAAGGGCAGCTTTCCTGTAATGATGGCAGGACTATTCACTGCGATTACAGGAACAGTATACGGCAAATCAGTCGAATATATGCCTGCTTCATTAGCAGTTGTCTTACTTTTTCAATTTACTTGGATTGGTATGTTGTATGAGTGTGTAGCGACTCGTCGTTTGCCGAAGAAGTCGGAGGTCGTGTCTTTACTGTTTTTATTTGGCGGCACTATTTTGGCAGCCGGCTTAATCGACGCGGATATTAGTGGGATTCCTTGGCAAGGATGGGCGTGGGGAATAGCGGCAGCATTCAGTTTTGCGGCTTTCGTCATGGCCAATCAAAAGCCGGTAGCGGGCATGAGCGTTGTTACTAGATTATTGCTTATGTCTTTTTATGCTTCTATTGTCATTACATTTTTGCAATCTCCCGAAATCGTCTGGAACGGAAAATTAGGCGAGGGATTATGGTGGTACGGGTTAATTCTCGGAGTGTTCGGCATTGTCCTACCGATTTTCCTGTTTTCTGTAGGAGTTCCAAAAGTAGGGGCGGGGATTTCGTCTATTTTAAGCGCGGTAGAACTTCCTGTAGCGATTATGGCATCGATGCTGTTGCTTGGCGAGCATCTGACTGGATTACAATTCGTTGGTATTTTCTTAGTGTTATTCGGCATGACATTACCTGCGATGCTAAACCGATTTGCATGGAAAACGAAACAACGGTTGAGGAAAGACAAGAGCTAAATTTCCTGTAGTATCGAATGAAGAATATCCTTTTCACCATTCTTAACTATTCGCACCTCTTTTGTACCTTTTCTTACACTAGCCATATCACAAGATTGTCTGACGAATCGTTACACATTCAGACAAAAAAAAGAGCGCTACACTGCACGCTCTTTCGTTACATAAGATGAAGGGAGATGGCATCCGCTACTTGAGTGACAGCAATCGTTTGTTCTTCGGTGCGGCCGTCTGCGTAGGTGACCGTCACTTTGATGCGTATATCCTCCGCAATTGCACCAGTGCCGTCATGGGGAATGGCAAGTGTATAGTTTTCCTGTTTATCATAAGAAACAGTATAAGATGAACCGATTTCCTTTATCGCTTGAGATGTTTCTGAGTCAGGCGCCGTCGTGATGAAATTGATCTTTTGCGCTACGAGCCAGTCACTGTCCGCACGCTCTTTAGCAGATAATGTAACATCTTCTACAAACTTGCCTTCATTCATAGTAAACATTACTGTATCAATTTGTTCTCCCGTAATCTGCAACGACACATCCGTGAACAGTAAATTCGCTCCGCCCCCACTGATACTTACGAGACCGCCATCCAGTCTATCTGCCGTTGCCAATTCAAATGTGGCTTTTTCTGGTGAGAGATTCGCATGCGATTGGTTTCCCTCGTCATTCGATGCATAGGCCGTAATCGTAAAGTTTGCTGCGTGATCAGGGGTACCAGTGAAATAGAAACCTCCGAATATAATCGACAGCACAACAACAAATGCACAGGCGAATGAAATCCACTGTTTGCGGCGGTGCAGAGCAGGTTTCCGTAACTTATCACGCTCCGCCTTGGCCATTTCCACACCTCGTCTGGATCTTTCATGCAATGTATTTGGAATTTCCAGTTTCTGTAGTTCCTTTTGTATGTTATTGTTCATAACGATCATTCTCCTTACATTGTTTGCGCAGTTTCTGCAGGGAACGGTACAAAATGGATTTTGCAGTTCCAAGCGGCATGTCCAATGCGTCTGCTATTTCCTTAAACGTATATTGCTCGTAAAACTTCAGCAACACGACGCTTTTTTCGACTTCTTCCAATCCTTCCATTAAGTCTTGTAATGTCAAGTGAAGAGGAATGTCTTCACTTTCTGGTGCGATCGTCTCTTCGTATTGCGGTTCCCACTGGATTACTTTTTTATTTCTTCTGACGACATTCGTTGCGCAATTCATCGTAATTTTCAGTAGCCATGTTTTGAAATAAGCCGGTTGTCTCAGTGTATGAATTTTCTTGAATGCTTGATAGGCCACTTCCTGTACAACATCCAGCGCATCGTCCGGGTTTTTCACATATACATATGCCATACGGTAGACATCTGTTTCATATTGCTGAAAAAGTTGAAGAAATGCTTTGTCATCGCCTTTTCGAGCTTTTTTCACTACTGCAATGATTGGAATTCCCCCTTTCTTTTTCGTCTTCTATGTATTAGACAAACTACCACACTAATTAGTCTAATTTTTACCTAAAAAAATAATCGCCCATGAAACGGACGATTATACGTAACGTGCATAAGTCTATTCATTTTAGTTGGTTCCATATTTCTGAAAACACCTGTTCATTCATCTCAAAGTAGACATCTGTCAAGCCGTAGTAAATGTAGCCGCCTTTCAGAACAATAAGTGTCACAGTGGAACCGTCTAGCAGTTGCAACGTCAGTTCCCTGAATTCCTCATCATTTCTTGACATATTCAGAGGATCCGACTGCTGTTTGCGAGGAAAGGGCTTAGTATCTTTCAGTTCTTCCAAAAATGCATTCACTGTCTTTTCATCTGAAATTTTATGGTAGCGATCCATGTCGTGATCCCGCTCACTAAACGTTCTCCATCGCGCTGAAGCTACATTCCCTACCAAATGCAATTTCCCAAAAATATCTTCCCCACTGCGTATCGTAATTCCGTTAAGATGTTCATAAAATTCTGCATAGGGAATATTGTTTTGTTCTTGATAAGCCATGATCCTAAAGTTCTTGTCATATCCTTTTACAGAATAGACATCCATTTCTCCAATTGTGGAAGCGAGCTCTTTAGCAAATTCCTCTTGGGCACTCCATTCATCAATCGTTCCTTTCGTAGTGCCCAGTTTGTCGCCCAGCAACGCTTTTGCCTCTTGCGCACGGATCACCGCACTCGTTTGGGTATAAATTTTCCCGTTGTACACGATTAACCCTACCATGTCAGCAGTAGTTGTCTGTGCAGGTAATTGAATGGCCGGGATCTCCACGCCATCCGTAATTTCTGCAGGATTCTCACTACTCTCTTCTGTACAAGCCGCCAAGACTAGCAGGAGTCCCATGAATAGAATAATGCACACCTTTTTCACAGAATCCCTCCTTTTATAAGAGTAGACGACAGACTATTGTATATGTTACATAGTTTGGTTGGTTTGTGGAAAATCCTTATTCCGTTAACGCGCCCGTTAGCGGTAAATTCATTGACTATGATTTTTTCTTCTTTTATTTCTAAAAAAGAAAAATCCAATCACTGCTAATGCAATGGCAACCCCGCCTATAACCATTGATTGCGTATCAAAGATGACAAAATAAGAATCCTTTAGTTCGTACATGGTTAATCACCACCTAGTTTTAAATAATCTGGCCCGATTGCGGTATGGGCACGATTCTTTTTACACAATTGCGCTCATTTATGGAATTACCAAAGGGGTTCATCTTTTCCACTTAATTTAATTTTAGAAATAATAAACGGAACAAATAGTAGACTTAACCATCCCAAAGTTAATAACCTCTGCGATTCAGCAGAGATGTATTGTCTGTCACCACAATTGGGACAGTCTTTTCCCTTCTTTGAAAATCCAAAAGCGATTATGTCTTTGGCATTCCATTTGTAATTACAGTTAGTGCAACGTGGCATGATTATCTCCTCCTCTTCTTCGTTACCCTATATTCAGAAAATGTACCGATTGCGGTATGGGCACGATTCTTTTTACACAAACGCGCCCGATTTCGGAATGGAACTATCATTATTTCGGATTTATGATTTCAATATTTAATGCTTTTGTAGAAGCAGGTGAAGAAGTGTCTATTCCACCATCTACCCATACTGCAACTTCTTGTCCTTCTTCATAATCTTTGATATCTCCATTTTCATGCAGTGCTACCCAGGTTAAACCTTTTTGATCATCCTCAACCAAGATACTATTTTCAGAGCTATCTATTTCTACAATATTTCCCTTTATATCCATTTCGCCTTTAGCTTCTTCACCTTCGTTACTGCAAGCTACTAAAAGAAAACATAATAGGAATAGAAAAACAAAACTTTTTTTAAAAACAGCGTCATTCCACAGCTTCACGCAATTCACTCCTTTTTTATTCAACCTAAGTACATCAATATGACCCGCCTATAGAATTGCCATAAATCACTTTCACAAACGCGCCCGATTGTGAAAATCTCATTTCAAATATTTTTTCATATATACCTTAGTTTCATCTTGATCTACGAGAATCCACCCTTGTTTATTATAAAACAATACATTTTCAGTGAATAAAACATGAGTAGCCAATTTCATCTCTGTATATCCTTTACTCCTAGTCTCTTGTTCTGCAAATTTCAGCAAAAACTTTCCTAACCCTTTAGCTTGAAAGTCAGGATCTATAGCAATGTTAGCAAGTGATGCATAATCTTCTTCAAATACTAATACTAATCCAGCGATTATTTGATTATTAAACTCAACAATCCAAACCGGAAAAGATGCTATTTCATCCTTATAATTTACATTCATTGGAGGTAGAGTTTTAATATTTATCCTATCCGAATACTTTAAATAAGCTTTATGCATGCATTTCTGAAGTTCACCAGCATCATTTAAATCTGCTTTTCTTATATTCCAACTAATCATTCTTAAAGCTCTCCTTCGACTTACTCATTTCAGAAAACCGTAAAATTTTACGATTTAACACATTCAATTAATACAATCTGGCCCGTTAACGGAACAAGCCCACTTTAAAGTTATTGTAACATATTTTATGAATTAACAGACGATTTTATTGGAGTGCAATCTGGAATGGATGGAGTTTGAGTGCTAGTCAAGCATGACTGGAAAGAGAATATCCCCTTTGAAACGAGCGATGGAGAAAAAGGAGATTGTAACTGATAACCCAAAAACTATTATGGATGTACCGTGAAGAGAGAATAGCCCTGGGAAAGTAAACAGTCGATTCGCTGCTTTTGCGAAGGATTATAATCTTAAAGTGAGATCATGTATTGCGGGGCGTCCCCTTACAAAGGGAAAAGTAGAAATACAAATGAAGTTTATAGATGAGATTCATGCTTATCAAGGTCAATTGTCCTTATTAGAATATCAAAAACGCTAATGACTAACATAATCCAAACAATAGGGTTAAATAACGATATGCCTACTTGTGAAATCCCACCAAGTAAAGTAAAACAACGAGTAACATCAGGAGATAAGAAGCAAGTGCAAATTGGCTCCAGAAACTCGACTTTGGAGACTCATCTACTTGAATACGACAACTGAAGAATCCTACAAGTAAAATCACTAGTAAAAGTTTCATAGGTACTAGTTATGTTATGTACAAAAATTGGTACACATTCCGATCATTATCCGGACAACTTTTCAAAAGTGAGCTATTTATTCAACTAATCCAAAAACTATTGACTGTGACGCAGTGGTCCACATAATAATCGTAAACGATATAATTAGCCAGACAGTGTTGACAGCCGTTTTTTCTTCATGTTTTACCTTTTTTACTATAGAAACTAAATTCAAACAAAACACAATACACCAGACGGGCATTAGGAGCCATCCTAAACCCAGAATGAATTGGGTTGCGTACATGCACTCACTAATTTATATAAAAAGAAGGCTAATCTAGCAAATCAGATCAACCTTCTCTCATTCAGTCTTTTTAGTAAAAATTAGCGATACTCGACCACGATTGCGTTTTCGTGCAGCAAGTTTATGTTGAAATTCTGCCGAATAATTTTCGTGATTGTTCATTTGTACAAATAGCACGTGTAGCATCTTGGCTACGTCTAATTGGCGATGTTTATTGGCTGATCTTAATACAGCTGATACTACTTTTTGTGCATCCGTTCTATTGAAAAATGGTGCTGTATCTTGCACCGTTTTCAATACTTGTAAAGATAATTCTGCCGTTTGTTGACGATAAGTTGTCGTGGCTTTTAACGACTGTTTTTCTCTTAACAGCTCTTGTTCAAGCTGATATACTGTTACCATGCAAAACACCACCTTTCTTGATTACTTTTATTATATACCCTTTTGTTCAAAAATGTGAACTAATTGATAGTAATTGAGAGTATAAAATATTTTGTGTAAATGAAAAATTCCATGTAAAAAGGAAGACCTTTTCTTGATAGAATTAAGTCACCACAACCAATCCTAGAAAAGAGGTCTTCCCTATGAATCAGTTTACAACAGAAATTATCGATGCACTAGTAAAAAAACAAGATATTACCGAGGTTTTTCGTTCGCACTTGGAAATGGCGATCAACTCGCTACTTGTGACAGAGTTAACGGAATTTCTAGATTATGAAAAATATGACCGTATGGGCTTTAATTCAGGCAACTCACGCAATGGGTCTTATTCGCGTACGCTTCACAAGGAGTACGGCGATTTAGCCATTCAAATTCCACGTGATCGCAATGGTGAGTTCAAACAACAGACCGTAGCTCCGTATAAGCGTTCGAATGATACGCTTGAAGATACGGTGATTCACCTGTTTAAAAAAGGCATTACGATGGCTGAAATTGCCCAGTTAATCGAAAAAATGTATGGCCATCACTATACGCCTCAAACGATTTCGAATATGACAAAAGCGGTTTCAGAAACAGTCGATGCATTCAACAACCGTTCGTTGCATAATCGTTACGTATGCGTGTATTTAGATGCGACGTATATTGCCATGCGTCGTGATACGGTGTCTAAAGAAGCCGTCTATATCGCTGTTGGTATTCGGGAAGACGGCTCTAAAGAGGTACTCGCTTACACGATTGCCCCAACCGAGTCTGCTTACAACTGGCAAGAGCTACTAGAAGAGCTGAAAGACCGTGGTGTAGAAGACGTCTTATTATTCGTATCAGACGGCTTAAAAGGCATGGCAGAAGCTGTTTTCACTGTGTTTCCAAAAGCAAAATATCAAGTCTGTTTAGTTCATGTTGGTCGCAATATTATGCATAAAGTACGCGTAGAGGATCGCAAGGAAGTCTGCGAAGATTTTAAAACGATTCACCAGGCAAAGGACGCCAAAGCAGCTGAGCTAGCACTTAGGCAGTTCTGCGAGAAATGGAGAAAATCGTACAAAAAAGTTACACAAGGCTTACTAAATAACTCGTATTTACTGACGTTTTATCAGTTTCCAAAAGCAATTTGGCGAAGCATCTACTCGACCAATTTAATTGAGTCGTTCAATAAGCAAATCAAAAAATATACAAAGCGCAAGGAACAGTTCCCAAATGAAGAATCACTAGAACGCTTTTTAGTGACGCAGTTCGAGGACTACAATCTACGTTTCGCCTCACGTTGCCACATCGGCTTCAATCAGGCACGTGCAGAGTTGGAAGAGATGTTTGAGCAGCTACATGAACCGACAACCTAACCGGGACGTGCCAGCGCGAAATTTGGGTGTCTAGGAAAGGGCTAGCCCTTTCCTAGACACCCAAATCAACACTTCGAACAAATCTATTTGAATACGAAGGTGATCATCTACCTTGAGAGGTTGAAAAGTCATTTACACAAAATTATTGACAGTACCTAGTAATTCAAATTAGGATCATTTGGGTTTAATAAATAATCCTTATACTCCTCCACTATTTCCATAAGTTCATCTTTATTGCAAACTACTAATAAGTCCGTATCTCGTAAGTCTTGCAAATCCTTTTCACGCTTTCAAATAAATCAATGAGTGAATTATACACAATATGCTTAATCAACAGGTATATGAATGACGTTTTCTTTAGCAGCTCGCCAATCTATTCGACGTAATGAAGCGATCAGAATAAGTAAAGCAATATCTATTAGTACGACTAGCACGCTTACTGTACTATACAAAATCGTCCAATAATCTCCTCCGATGTTCAGCGAGAACGCTGTCACGAGTAACATCAGAAAGTGAATTCCCATATACCACATATATGTCAACTGAACTCTGCTTCGTACACGCGCAAAACCTACTTGTTGAATTGCGGTCTTCCATGTAGCAAAAAGATAATACACAACGATTATTTTCCAGACGAACAATCCTTCCGCATACAACATCCAGCCGCCACTGGAAACTTCCGATAAATTTACAAATACACCAGGTACCGAGATCAACACACCTATGAATGCTACAAGTTCGACTTTTTTCGTTTCATGAATTTGTTGAGACATGATTCTTGCGCCCGAATAAATCATATAATAACCAATTGGCGCTGCCAGTAAATCAATGTACACATGGACACGAAAAAACACAAATACATATCCCCAAAACAGTAAACGGAATGCTTTATTCATTCGCGTCTGCCTCCGTTCTCTGCTTAATCAGTCGCTCCACTTGCTGTTTGTTGATCGATGGTTCGAATTGCACATAGCCTTCCTTCGCAGTGAAAGGAGCGCCCGCTTTCGTTGTACCTTTTATTTCAATAGCTATCATAAGTACAGCATGTAAAGAAGGTTCAGCATAACTTTTAACAGTTAGATAGTCCCCTTTATCCAAAACAAGTGGAAGCTCTACGTCACGACGATCGATTCCTTTCGTCTGATTCCACTCTTCATTACTCGACAGTACTTTGTTAGACTTCTCTTTGTTTAGTGAAGCGCTAGACAATTTAATCATCAAGCGCTCATCCAGCAACTCATCAAATGAGGTGTTTACAGAATCGATCACTAACTCTTCATCTACAGTGAGGCGAGATTCCGTATGATTTCCTCCAGAAACGGAGCTAGTCGTAAACGGTCTATATTCTTCCCGTAACGGATGGAATACTATTTGCCCTATCGGATAAATCGTTTCGCTTTGCTCGGAAAAATACACATTCATTTTATCAAAACGTACTGGTTCCGTTAAAGTGTCCACTGCTTCTTCGTCGAACCGAATCATTACTCTTTTCAAAGAATAGCGTCCAAATTGCTCTATCGTTTCAATCCCATTATGCTCACCAAAACGATCAGGGTATCCACGAATATCGCCTACTTCCACTACTTGAATAAACGAAGAATCTTCTTTATTTGTTAGAAAATAAAATGGAGTATACTGTTCCTCCGATAAGTGGTAATCAATGTAATGGTTCAAAAAAACTGGCTGATCAAGCTTTTGACTATAAGCGTACATATAATTACTAATCCAAACGATGCCGATGATTAGCATGATTCCCCAGAAAGGTTGCACTTTCATATAGTCAGCTCCTTATAGAGAATGTAAAAACGCTGTTAAATCACGTTGGTTCTCCGGTGTTACACCATGTCCATCCGGATACGTGTTAAATGTGACATTCGCCCCTAATGATTCAAAGTACTCTTTACTTTCTACTCCAGATTGAGGAGAAATCACATAATCGTAGTCACCGTGTGATATGAAAACATGTTGGTTCTCTACCGATTGCTTTGCATATTCATTCTTGACGAATTCTGGTACATAACCACTTAATGCCACAACACCTTGAAGTGAGGGAATCAGAGTCAGTCCTAGCGCCTGAGCAAGTACAGCTCCTTGGCTAAAACCGATAACTATTAAGCGTTCTGAATCCAAGTTATATTCTTGAATTGCTTCTCGGATAAATGACTGAATATAAACGAGAACTTTATCAAATACTTGACGTTCCGGCTTGCCTTCTTCTTCTATCGTGAAGAACGCATAACCAGGTGCTTGGACAACCGGCCCGCGCAAACTGAATATGTGATGACTTTCTGTAAAGTCTTGAACTAATTGTGGTAAATCTCCTTCATGACTCCCCATTCCATGAAGTAAAAATAACGCTGGTTGCTTTCCAGTCTCTTTCGTTGGTGCAGAGTGTGTAAATGTAAATGGTGATTGCATAACTCTTCTCCCCTTTTCTGTTCTATATTTCTAATAGTAAGCTTGTTGATTAACAGTATTATATATAATTCTCTCGTTCATTTAGTGTAAAACGATTTTAACTATGGCCGTTGGATGGGGTGAAAGACTACGTGGGCTTGTCTGCTACTTCATGTTCGTTTATTAGATGGAGTAAGGCTGACTTAAAGTGTCTTACGGCTTGCGCTGGAGGGCGTTACGCTTTCCGGTGGGGACGCGGTGGACCTCGCAAAAGTGCATTGCGAATTACACCTGTCACCCTTGATCCTCCCGGAGTCGATCGTCTTCCAGCTCCAGTCGAACTTAGTGTGTGCAAGACAGGTTGATCACTCTTTGTAGGTAGTGAAGACTACGTGGGCTTGTCAGGTACTTTATACTCGTTTTTTAGATGGAGAAAGGCTAACTTAGAATGTCATGCGGCTTGCGCTTCCAGACGATACGCTTTCCGGAGGGGGCGCGGTGGACCTCGCAAAAGTGCGTTGCGAGTTACACCTGTCACCCTGATCCTCCCGGAGTCGATCGTCTTCCAGCTTCAGCCGTACTTAGTGTGTGCAAGACAGTTTGATCACTCTTTGTAGGTGGTGAAAGACCCACTAATTAGACTTGTCTAATACAATGCGACCGTTTTTGAAGTTAAAAAGCGGTGACGTGTTGCTAGCTACTATGACTGTTTCGACGAACTGAGTGGAAACAGCTATGACTCTATATGCATTCACTCAGGCAATCCAAAGCTTCACCCACACTGTTCAGGAAGCGGAACATACCATACTTAATTTCTGGACGAACACCAACTGACTTACGAATACAAAGTCAAGGATTCTCCCGGAAGAACCGGCGACTCCTGGAGGATCAGCAAGAGCCGTTGCGAAGGACGGCTTTTGCGAGTGAAGCGCAGCGAGAAGGAGCACATCTTTGCATTTGACAGGCGTAATCGCCAAAGAACTTCTGGCGAGTCCGCCGCGTGCCCTCAGGAAAGCGTCCGGTTCTGTAGGGAGAATCCTAACACGTATACTCTTTTTCTGCACCACCAAAGAAGAAGTCACTTCCCCTGCTCCAATTTCTGGACGAACAATAACTGACTTGCCGACAAAACCTCAAGGATTCTCCCGGAAGAACCGGCGACTCCTGGAGGATCAGGGTGACAGGCGTAATCGCCAACGCACTTCTGGCGAGTCCGCCGCGCCCCCTCAGGAAAGCGTCCGGTTCTGTAGGGAGAATCCTAACACGTACACCCATTTTCTGCACCGCACTGGAGCCACTCTAGCTTCTGGACGAACACAACCTCTACAACTACTTGTCAAAAGCACCTCACTTCCAAATGCCAATTCCTTTCTTTGGATAATCAATAAGCTTGTTTCTATAGTTTACCATAGAAAAAAACGCCTGCCACATGAAGTAGCAGACGTCTGTCGATCGATTATTACTTTTCTGGTTTAGCTAATACTTCTTCCCAATTGATCGTACCATCTTTTACTTGATCACGACGTTCTTTCGTCATCGTATCATTCGGACGACCGCCATTTGGCCAGTCTTTGTCATGGTTTTTCCACTCCGGACGATCTTTTGATAGGATATACGCAGCCAAGTCACTAGCTTCCTGATCATCAATCGTACCTTCTTGACCTACAGGCATGTTGTTTTGAATATATCCTGCCATTTTCGTCATACGAGCGATTCCTGCACCATCATTAAATGATCCTTCGCCCCATAGTTTAGGCCCGGTATTTGCACCTATACCTTCTCCATTTTCACCGTGACAAGCAATACATGACTGTTGGTACAACTCTTCCCCATTGCCTACATTCGGAACTGGAAGATCGTCAATAGAGTTCTTATGGCGCCAATCCAACTCAGCACCTACTGGAATCCCTTTCGAAATGTATGTCAAGTACGCTACCATTGCATCTAAATCTTCATCATCATCTGCGAACTTCTGACCGTCCATACTTCTGACCATACAACCGTTAATACGCTCTTCCAATGTGACCATTTGTCCTGATCTGCCAATATACATTGGATACACTGCAGACATACCAACCATAGAAGATACGCCTTCGTCAGTTCCAGCACCTGCGTGACAGCTTGTACAAGACAATTCATTCACACGTGCAATACCGTCTTCTACAGAGGCGGCCTCAGAACGTAATACGTTAGATGTGTCATCGAATAAAGCGAATCCTCGTTTAATCGCTTCCCCTTCAGGCCCATCTGGCACATCGTCCATAGATGGCGGGTTGTGTTGAATACTAGCTACTTCTTCTTTCGGTGCTTCTACTTCAGGAGTTTCTGATGCTTGATCTTTATTGACGCGAATCTGATTGCCCATAAACCCTATGACGACCAAACAGACCACGACGATAAAGCCTAAGACTAATGTCGTTGTTCGTTTCATGTGTACTCCTCCTTTTTTCTAAAGTTGTATATATAGTTCACACTTCTAACTTACCATAAAGGCTGTTGGCAGTCTATCCAATTTTTTACTCAAAATTGGCAATATCTACGCTAAACACACTCGTATAAGTATTCCACAACCCGAAAAGACTATGTGACAAAAAAACAAACAATGACTCATAGTCAGAGTTAAGTAATTTATCGCACGTTTGGGTTTTGTTGTTACTCTCATATACCCTATTTCTGTAAGTAGTAAGCTTGCACAGGTGACAGAGTTTTACGAGAAATCAAGCAGATGGTAGACTACAATATCATTCACTTGCCTAGCAAAAAAACCACTGAAACTAGTGCACTCTTCGCAAGAGTTGACTAGTATCAATGGTTTTTGTAACTATTCAATTGTCGGCATAGCTATCCAATCTAACAGAATATTCCTCACTCTACTATATAACCATCTCGCATCGTAATAATCCGATCAGCATATGGTAGCATTTCCTCATCATGCGTGACCATTAATGTCGTTAACTTCAATGTTTTTGTAAGTTCCTGAAGTAATTCCATCACACCTTTTGAACGCTTTGTATCTAAACTAGCGGTCGGTTCATCTGCAAAAAGGATTTTCGGACGGTGAATGATCGCTCGTGCAATCGCAACTCGTTGGCGTTCTCCCCCTGAAAGAGAAGAAGGATACGCATCTTTCCGATGATACATATCAACTAGCTTCAATATTTCTTCTATATCTTTCGACTGTGATTTTTTAGTGCTTTTCGTCTCTGACACATCAAGCATTAACTGCAATTGTTCTTTTACCGTTAGAAAAGGTACTAGATGAGATGACTGGAAAACGAAGCCAAAGTCCGTCGCACGTATTTGACGAATTTCTTCTTGGCTCATTTTCGTCATGTCCTTCCCTTCAAATAAAATCTCTCCACCTGATGCTCTTTGTAATCCTGCAGCAATTGTTAAAATGGTCGACTTGCCTGAACCTGAAGGACCGACAAGTGCAGTGATTTCTCCTTCTTTCAACGATAAATTGACACCTTTTAATATTTCCTCTTCAATTTCTCCGTTTGTGAACACCTTTTTCACTTCATCAATAGTAAAGGTAGACATATTACATCTCTCCTTGTTGAATCGCTTGAAGCGGTTCTATTTTTTTGATCTGGAAACCTGAAATAGTGGCACCGACGAACCCGACAACTAGGAAAACACCTGACAACAGTAAGACTGTATCCATCGTTAAGTGGAACGGCATTCCTTCTGGCGCGATGAAATTGAAACCTTGGCTCAATGCAATAGATAAAGCTAAAGAAATAATCGTAATGACCATCATCTGATACCAAATCATTTTAAATAACGATAATGTTTTCATACCAATTGCTTTCAAAATTCCGTACAGACCGATTTTTTGGACATTCATCATGTAGAAGAATATAGCAAACAACATGCCGCTAATGACTACCAAGAACCAAACGATCATATTCAATGACAATTGTTCCGCACTATAGCTAGGAATTGTATTGAGAAACTCTTTGTTTGAAAACGAATCAAGCGCACTCAACGTCGGTGTGTCTTTACCTGGAATAAAAATCGTCTGCATTTCCATAACACGATAAATTTCTTGATAGTTCGTCGTATTGATAAACGCGACAGGAGCATGACTATACTTTTGCTGATCCACAAATCCTTTCACAACGAATTCACCACTGAATTGGTTATTCGTCAATACATCGCCTACCTCAAGACCTTCGTCTTGTAGTGAACTATCTAAAACAATTTCGCCTTTTTCTACTACTGGAAATAGATCCGACTCTGTAGACGCAACAAATGCAATACTATGTTGTTTGTCTTCCGCGTCATTCACGAACCCCATCTGAATAGAAAATGCTGTAGCGTCTGGGTTGTCTATAAGTATTTGTTTTTGCACGTCTTCATCTAATTTCGATAAATTATACTTTTCATTGGCACTTTTATCTAAATAAAATTGTCCTTGCGGTAAATCTTTTATAAGCGCTGCATTGTCTTGAGAAAGCCCGTTTGCAAGACCTGAAATGATAAACGTTAGAAAGCTAACTAGAAATATAATTGAGCCTAGTATGAGGAATTTCGCTTTGCTTTTTTTCATTTCTTTCCATGCGATTTTCATCTGTATCGCCTCCGTGTGTTTTCTTTATGTTTTTAGTTTACCTCGTGAAGATTAACGGAGGATGAACAGGGTATTACAAGTGATGAAGTTATGTTTTACATACGAAGATTATTTACGTTTAAGACCATGAAGGGGTGATGGAATGATTCGGTTTGAGGAAGTTTCAAAAAGTTATGATATGTCTCGTATTGTCGTTGAATCAGTAGATTTAGAAATAAAACGAGGGGAATTTCTTGTATTGGTAGGACCGAGTGGATGTGGAAAAACAACAACACTGAAAATGATCAATCGCTTAATTCCGTTAACGAAAGGGACCATTTGGTTAGATGGAAAACGAATAAGCGATTATCCAATCGACAAACTTCGTTGGCAAATCGGCTATGTCTTGCAACAAATCGCATTATTTCCCCATATGACGATTGAAGAGAACATTGCGGTCGTGCCAGAACTTGTCGGATGGAAGAAAAAACGAATACGCGAACGGGTAACAGAATTACTCGAACTGGTCGGTCTCGATCCCGCCGTCTACCGCCACCGCAAACCACATGAATTGTCAGGTGGGCAACAACAACGGGTAGGTGTTGTACGCGCACTGGCTGCTGATCCAGAAATTTTATTGATGGACGAACCATTCAGCGCACTCGATCCGATTAGTCGAGTAAAACTGCAAGATGATCTATTGGAATTGCAACGACGCATTCAAAAAACGATCGTCTTCGTAACACATGATTTACAAGAAGCTTTCAAACTAGGAGATCGCGTCTGCATTATGAATGAAGGAAAAATAGAACAAGTAGCTACTCCACAAGAGATCTTGACACGTCCCGCTTCCGAGTTCGTCCAGGAGTTCACAGCTAGCGCACTGGCACGCACCTTCTCTATTGAAGATCATTTAGAACCTGTCCCTGAAGGAGAACTGCCTTCTTTCGCAATTTCTATTGATAGTGGTTGGGGACCACTCGTTCAATTATTAGCTACTTCCGATAAAGTAGCCGTCAAAAAAGAAGATAATGTCGTAGGATTCGTTACGCGGGAAGGCATTTTACGCTTTTTAGCAGAACAGTCACTGGAAGGGACGGTGCGCAATGAATAATTTTATAAATGTTTTTCAAGATCGTCGCGGCCAGTTGCTTAGCGCTTTATTTGAACATATCCAGATTTCATTGATCGCTCTATTATTTGCGGTACTTATTGCCATTCCATTAGGGATTTATCTAACCAATCGGCGCAAAATAGCGGAATCTGTCATTGGAGCTAGCGCTGTACTGCAAACAATCCCTTCTTTAGCATTACTCGGCTTGCTAATTCCTTTATTTGGAATTGGAAAGGTGCCTGCTATTATTGCACTGGTCGCTTATGCACTACTACCAATTTTGCGCAACACATACACCGGCATCAAAGAAGTCGATCCTTCTTTAAAAGAAGCAGCTACCGCCATGGGGATGAATACGTGGAAACGTTTAGTTAAAGTGGAATTGCCACTAGCGATGCCTGTCATGATGGCTGGGATCCGAACTTCCATGGTTCTTATTATCGGAACGGCTACACTTGCCGCATTAATCGGTGCAGGTGGGCTAGGAGATTTAATCTTACTCGGAATTGACCGCAATAATCCTTCACTTATTGTATTAGGTGCCATTCCAGCTGCCTTACTGGCCTTATTCTTTGACTTTTTATTGAAACTATTTGAAGGTCTCTCTTTTAGAAAAGCGATTACTGCCTTCACTATTTTTGTCATTGCCGCTATTTTAATGATTGCCGCCCCATTACTTGGTGCTCAGTCCAAAGACCGTCTAGTAATCGGTGCAAAACTAGGAGCAGAGCCAGAAATTCTTATCAATATGTATAAATTATTAATCGAAGACCAAACCGATATGACAGTCGAATTAAAACCGGGACTTGGTAAAACTTCATTTGTATTCAATGCCTTGCAGTCAGGAAGCATTGACTTGTATCCAGAGTTCACAGGAACAGCAATCTCAGAGTTTCTAAAAGAAGAAGCCGTCAGCAATGACCGCGAAGAAGTATATGAACAAGCGAGAAAAGGATTAGATGAAACATTCGATCTAGCCTTGTTATCCCCTATGTCTTTCAACAACACATACACTCTCGCCGTCTCTAAACCATTCCAAGAAAAGTACGGATTGAAGACGATATCAGATCTCGCATCGGTAGTTCAAGCAGTCAAAGCAGGATTTACTCTAGAATTTAACGACCGTGAAGATGGATACCTCGGCATCCAAAAACTTTACGATATCACTCTTCCCTCCGTCAAAACGATGGAACCGAAATTACGCTACCAAGCAATCGAATCCGGCGAAATTAACTTAATGGACGCCTACTCAACAGACAGCGAACTACGAGAATACGACATGACCGTACTAGAAGACGATAAAGAGCTATTCCCGCCATACCAAGGAGCTCCCCTAGTACGCAAAGAAACGTTGGAGAAATATCCCGAACTAACAAAAGCACTCAACTCCCTAGCTGGGTTAGTAACAGACGCAGAAATGCGCGAAATGAACTATCAAGTAAATGCAGAAGGTGAAAAAGCAGAAGCAGTAGCAGAAGCTTTCTTACGAGAGCAAAACTTATTGAAGTAACATTGCGTAGAACATCTTCGAAGCTAACAAAATTATTTGGAAGACTATGATTTTCATCACTCCATCGGAACGAGGCAATGAAAAACCTATCGTTTTTCATTGCCTGGTTTTATTATGCACATTTAACATAGCTACATTCCACTAGAGAAAACAACATTTCCTACGCACCCCCTCTTCACTCATACGTTGAAATCAAACTATCTAGAAACGACAAGTCAATGGTTGGCAAACCCCTCACACTATCGGAGAACTGTAAAGAGTGAAGTGAAGTGGAAGCCGGCGACTCACGGAGGATCAGGTCGATAGGTGGAACATCCGACGAAGCAACGCGAAGTGGTATGGTCCACCGCGCCCCCTCCTGAACGCGTCCGGCTGTAACGCAACGAAACGACATTCCCTATTTTTCTCCCTCACTCATCCGTTGAATTCCAACGATCTAGAACCCATACCCAAATGGTTGGCAACACCCTCACTCTATTAGGAACAGCAAAGAGTGCAGTGTAGTGGAAGCCGGCGACTCACGGAGGATCAGGTCGACAGGTGGAACATCCGACGAAGCAACGCGAAGTGGTATGGTCCACCGCGACCCCTCCTGAACGCGTCCGGCTGGAACGCAACGTAACGACATTCCCTACGTTTCTCCCTCACTCATCCGTTGAAATCCAACGATCCAGAAACCAAATTCCTATCGTTGGCAGTTCCCCACTAAAGAGAACAACAAATAAACAACTCACTTCCACAAAAAAAGGACCGCCACAGAAAGTCGAATAATACCGACTTTCTGGACAGTCCTAATTATCTATTACACACTTCATTCATTTCATAAGCGCCTGATTAATCCATCCAAGGAACTTCGATCATCGTACGACCGATCCACTCGCGCAATATCTCATTCGTCGGCCCCATAATAGCACCCGCACGTCCATCACGCACAAACTTCTCTACCTGACCCGTCATATACCCACGACCGCCCGACACTTGCAACGCAGCATTCGTCACATCAACAACCATATCTGCCGCATGTGTTTTTAACTGCCATAACGGATACAAACATTCAGATAGCTCTTTTCCTTCTTTATTGCAACGATCCATCGCCTCAGCCGTACGATAAAGTAAACTACGTGCACTATCTACTTTAATCTGCGCCTTAGCCAACTCATGACGGATCACTTGGTAACCTGCCACCGAAGATCCTGTATCCGCATGAACACGCTTTTTCGCACCTTCCGTAGCCATATTCAGAGCACCTTGCGCGATGCCTACCCAACAAGCGGCTGAGCCTAATAAAAATAACGGATCAATGGTGTTATCATTGAAGTAGCCCATGCCACCTTCGCCACCGATACGATTGTTTGTGGATACTAGCACATCTTTGAAATTCATCGGTCCACTCGCATTTCCACGCAATCCCATTGCATCGAACGGGAATGCTTCTACACCTGGTTGGTCGTTATCCACTAATAAGAACATCAAATTATCTACATCTTCTGTTTCAGATGAAGTCGTAGCAACTAAATAGAAGTCTGCTTCCCCACCACTTGTAACGAATGATTTTTCAGCATCCAGTAAATAACCGTTGCCATGACGTTTCGCTTTACTTCCGACATTCCAGAAGTGTCCGCCAGTCGCTCTTTCACTAAATGCCAAACCGCCTACCTGACCAGCACGTAAACGCGGAAGCAAACGCTGACGTTGCTCCTCTGTACCAGCCTCATAAATTGTATGAGCTGTTGTCATATGCATAACCCAACACATAGTCGTGGATGGACAATAGTGCGCAAAACTTTCCGCGAGAACCGCAAACGCTGTAAATCCATCTTTAAGACCACCCGCCTCAACAGGGATGGTGACAGCTGAATAGCCAGCTTTCGCAACTTCACGTAAACTTTCACGAGGATATTTACTCTGTTGATCTGAAATGAGTGCACGAGGAAGTAATTCTTTTTCTCCCAACGCATGTGCAGCTTTCTGTAATTCTTCATGGCCTTCTGGACAAGTCCACCATTCGGGAATTTGCATAATTCCTGTTTGTTGTTTTTCTTTTTCCATTACAGCACTTTTAACCAAAACTACCACTCCATTTTATCGATTTGCCAAGCTTTTTGTAATATAGTAAGCCGGCAGTACTCTTTCTACTCTACCATATTTTATATAATAGTAAAGTTTACTTTTAACATTAATTATTATTTCACTTTATTTTTAAGTTATTTTATATAGATTTTTATAATTAATTTGTACTGTTCAAATGAAATCTCAACCTTTTTTACTCTAGAAGATATACTGCAATCCTTTCATATTCAATATTTTTTGGGCTAAATAATTTCTTCGATATGTCAGACCATTCCGTAAACTGTTATAATTAAAGATACATAAAGGGGGCTTACGTGATGAAAAAGATCGTATACGCACTACTTATAAGTTGTTTATCACTTCTTGGCGCATGTACAGCAACTGACACAAACAAACTTACGATTCCTGAGTTATCAGAACGTGAAACACAAATTCTCGAAACAGCTGCCGATAAAGCATTTGTTTTCGATTTTACAACCGATCAAAACTACACTGAACTTTCCCTCTGGGTAGAAAAATACGAAAAGGGAAAAAAGGTTGAAGATCCTGTCAATGACTTGTCGAGCCCACTACCTGGAGAATCAACAAAAGGCAGTATCGTCTTTACGATCTCACAAACACTAGATCAACAGTTATTACTATCAGCCAGTATTCGTGACGCTGACGGTACAGTACGCATCAACAATCAAGAAAAGCTAGCCTCATTGGATCACATGGCAACGCTTTGGGGAACAACACCACTCGAGGGCGTGACACTGTCAGACAATATGTTGCTGGCCGGAGTCATTTATACGGATACGACTTCAGGAAAACCAACAAGTGGATTTTCACAAGATTTTTACGAACAAAAAGAAAATTACTTAGATGAGTTAAAAGAACATGACGTAGTGTATTTACTACGCGTCTCATTTGAAAAATAAAAAAGAGCGATCCAATGATTCGTTAACGTAAACTAAGCAGAGAAAAACCATTCGTTTTCCTCTGTCTCTTTTATTTTATAGTCGTCTATCGTAAAGATTAATCAGCACCTTTTCTCACTCCTATACTACAGTGAAATAAAAACTTTCATTTCATCCGTCCAATCTCAACTATCTAGAAATAACAATCCAATGATTGAACCTATCTCCTTCTGAAAGCTGAAGAGTATAGTGAAGCGAACTTGAAGTTACAACCTCTCAAAAGAACCAACCAACAAACAATTGGATTCCACAAAAAAAGACCATCACAGAAAATCAGACACTACTGACTTTCTGGACAGCCCACTTCTACGTCTATTCAGCTTTGCAAATACTCCTTTACAGCCTGAGACACAGTTTTTCCTTCAGCGCGTCCCGCCACTTCTTTCATCACAGCACCAATCGCCTGCCCCATTGGCGTATCTTTTGAAACACCTAGGGAAGCAATCAATTCTTTCACTTCGTCCACGTTCATCTGTTTAGGTAAATAGGATTCAACAATGGCAATCTTCGCCTTTTCAGCTTCTACGATATCCTCGCGATCTGCCTTTTGCCCTTCTTCGAGCGATTGCTTCGTCTGCTTCAATTCACGCTGAACGATTTTAATCTCCTCTTCAGGCGTTAACTCGCGCTTCAATTCTAACTCTTCGTTTTGCAGACCTGCGCGCAATAAGTTGATGACGCCTTTCTTCATCGTGTCTTTTTCTTTCATCGCTGTTTTGATATCTGCCATTAAACGGCTTTTCAACTCTGACATTGTAATCCCTCATTTCTAATGTGTTACTACTAGTATACAAAAAACTGTACGTTCAGTCGCTTTTTTTCAATTGAAGAGGAATTTGAAAAGAAATCGTTGTCCCTCTCCCTTCTTCACTGACGATACTAAGACCTTTGCCGAATAATTGTTTACAGCGACGATTCGTATTGGAAATACCAATTCCCCGTTCTTCACTTGATAACTGGTCACTTAAGAGCGCATCTACTTTTTCACGCGCCATCCCTACACCATTATCTATAATCGAGAGTTCAACGTATTGTGCATATTGCTTTACACGAACACACACAGTTCCTCCCTCTATACGTTTGAGAACACCGTGACGAATCGCATTTTCCACCAATGGCTGAAGAGACAACGGTGGCACGTCAATAGCTTCCGTGTCAATGTCCCACTCTACTTGCAGCCGGTCTCCAAAACGTTCTTGCTCAATATACACATAAGAACGCGTCAGCTGCAATTCATTTTCTAACGGTACTAAAGAAGATGTATTCAAGACATTAAAACTCTTTTGCAAATAGCTTGCGAATTCTTCAAGCAACTTCAACATTCGTTTCGGATCGATTTCTGCCAAGGCAGCAATCGTGTTTAATGTATTAAATAGAAAATGCGGCTGGATTTGTGCTTGCAACCAAGCGGCTTCTAGTCGTAATTGTTCATGAACTGATTGTTTTAATTCAATCAACCCTTCTACACGCGCTTGCAATTCTATAGCATCTACCGGTTTTGAAACGTAATCATTCGTTCCTGCCTGAAAACCCATAAAAATATCTTGTGGTTGGCTACGCGCGGTCAACAGTAAAATCGGCAGTTCGGATATCGTATATAATTTTCGAATATGTTGGGATAACTCATAACCAGACATGACAGGCATCATGACGTCTGAAATAACTAAATCCCATTCGTGAGTTCTCACTTGCTCCAATGCTTCTTTCCCGCTCATAGCTGTAGTCACCACATATTTTGATTCCAATAGCGCACACACTACTCGAAGATTCACCGGATCATCATCTACTAGTAATATCCTATTTTTATTTGCGTTGCACGTTTGTAGCTGTTCTTGTAATTGTATTTTCTCGTCAGTGTGCACAAATAGTACTTCACTCCGCTCCGGTTCGGTATGTTCTTTTCCGTTAGCTAATGGTAATGTAAACGTAAATGTCGTTCCTTTTCCGCGAGTAGAAGCTGCAGAGATAAGCCCACCATGTAGTTCTACAAGTTCTTTACAAATGACTAGCCCTAGTCCAATCCCACCATTTGATACCGTATGTTCATGTAGCTGTCCATACGGCTCGAATAGTGTATTGATCATCTCTGCTTTTAAACCTATCCCCGTATCTGTAACAGAGACGCTAGCCAACCCTTTCTGAATACTTGCATCTACTGCGATCGTCCCTTCATTTGTAAACTTCGTAGCATTCTCAATTAGATTGAATAAAATTTGTACGAGTCTGTTTTCATCTGCATACACCGCAGGAAAATCATCTGCAATATTCATCTGCAACTTAATATTTTTTCCATCTATTACATAACGCATCAAATCGAGTACACCTAAAGCAACTCCTTGAATTCGTACACTCTTTCTATCCAAACGAATAATTCCTTCTTTGAGACGTTTTACATCTAGCAAATCATTTAGCAGTAGCGTCATCCGCTGTCCGACACTGACTAACAACTCCAAACTATGACGATTTTCCTTAAGTAACTTGTCATCCCGATCTTGTAAGAGAGTTTGCGCGATCGTAATAATGCCGTGTAGGGGATTCCTAAGCTCATGTGAAGTATTAGCAAGGAACACGTCTTTCTGTTGATCTGCCGCCTGAAGTTTCGCTGCCTGCTGTTCATTAAGCAACACCACTTTCTGATGTTGTTTAAATAATAGAACAACAATCACTACGAGTGAGACGAGATAGTCGAATGGATAATACGGAATATTAATTCCTCCACTTTGAATAGCGACTCCCCAAGCAATATTAGATGTATAACTAGCAATCCAAAGTAAAATAAATATTGCTTCGTCATATCCTTTCTTTAATACTCGATTTGTATGATACAGTAGAAACAGTAAGGAGAATAAATAAAATATCGCGACAAACACCATAATATATAGCGTTTTTTCATACGGTATAATGATAAACACTCCAACTAAAGCTATATAAAACCCAATTAAATAGCGAATGAAGGTACTTTTTATAGTAAACAAATAGGTAATAATAATTGGCATGAGAAGTAAGTTGCTCATAAAACCTATCCACAATAAGTGATGTGAGATATGAAAGCTTACCGGCAACTGAATGACTACATCATCGTCTAATAAAATAGTAAAGGCAGTGCTCAATAACAATAACCCGTAAAAGAAAAATGCTTTCTGCTTTACTTTCTTGTTCGTGTAGTAAATAAAAAAAGCGTAAATACTATGTAAAAAATAAATAATTCCAACGACTAACTGTAATGTAATAGATTGGTCTGATTCTTTTATAATACCTTGTCCAGAACCTATCACAACGGATTGCGCAATTCCGCCTTGTCTGAAAGAGTCATAGTTAGAAACATGCACTATGATGTCTAGGTGCTGCTCGGTATAAGGAAACAGACCGTAGAAAGGTCCTCGTTGAGTAGCCCCTACCTCCCCTAGTTGATTTGGATTATTATATGACACTACTTGTTTACCATTTACATAGACCGTAGCTGCAGAATTTACTTCTTTGAAACGCAAACCATAAAGAGAATGAGCATCCGCTGGCAACAGCAAACGGAGTCTGTACGTTCCATAGCCATAAACACTTTGCTGTTCATCTGAAGACAGTACATCTGTCCAATCGGATGGCACCTGTATAAATTTTTTATTCGATTGTTGTTTCCATTCATCTATAGTAGATGGTTGAATGAATTGACCAGGGTAAAATTCCCAATCTCCATCTAAAGAAAAAGTTTGCTTATCTGTTATATTCCAGTCACTTAAATCAAGAAATCCTTTTTCTACTTTGATATGTTCAGGAGCCTCAAAATAGTTCAACCAACACACTCTCACTATAGTTAACGCAGCAATAAAAAGACTGACAGTAAGGACGATCTTCTTTTTTGACAGCATTCGTTTGTCCATAGTAGCAGCTCCTTTTATTGAAATAGTTTTAGTAACATCCGATAAAATTACTTTATCGTACTAGTACATAAAGAACAATACGTGATTAGAGGTCGTGTCCGCGAGTCAGTTGGGGTTCGTTCAAAAGTTAGAGCGGGGTAAGTGACTCTACTTCCTTGGTGCAGAAAGTGAGTGTGCGTGTTAGGATTCTCCCTACAGAACCGGACGCTTTCCTGAGGGGGCGCGGCGGACTCGCCAGAAGTGCGTGGCGATTACACCTGTACACGCAAAGATGTGCTCCTTTTCGCTTCGCTTCACTCGCAAAAGCCGTCCTTCGCAACGGCTTTCACACTGATCCTCCAGGAGTCGCCGGTTCTTCCGGGAGAATCCTTGAGGTTGTGTCGGGAAGACAGTTTGTGTTCGTCCAGAAATAGAGTGTGGTAAGTTCCGCTTTCTGGACAGTATGGGTGGAGCTTTGGATTGCCTGACTGAATGCATATAGAGTCATTGCTTTTTTCCACTCAGTCCATCGAAACAGTCATAGTAGCTAGTAACACTTCACCGCTTTTTAACTTCAAAAACGATCGCATGGTATCAGACAAGTCTATTTAGTTGGTCTTTCACCACATTCAAAGAGTGATCAAACTGTCTTGCACACACAAAGTACGGCTTGGAGCTTACAGACGATCGACTCCGGGAGGATCAGGAAAAGCCGTTGCGAAGGACGGCTTTTGCGAGTGAAGCGCAGCGAGAAGGAGCACATCTTTGCATTTGACAGGTGTAACTCGCAGCGCTTGACGGTCCACCGCGTCCCCTCCGGAAAGCGTATCGTCTGGAAGCGCAAGCCGCAAGACTCTCTAAGTCAGCGTCACTCTATCCAATCGCCACCGTCAAAATTGCTTTTAACTAAATGAACAAGTGAATCTATAGGATTGGATCGTTTCTCTCTTAATTGACGAAACCTCTGGACTCGTTTACACTTTTTACTAAGTAACTCCTACGATAGCATAAGGTTACAATCCCTTATCTACCCGAGGAGTTTTTCGACATGTCTATAAACAAAGGAGTTTATCATATGAAAAAAAGTGTTGTATTAGCTGAAAAGCCTTCCGTTGCACGGGATATTGCACGTGTCCTCAACTGCCATAAAAAAGGGAACGGATTTTTAGAAGGTGATAAATATATCGTCACGTGGGCGCTTGGTCATCTCGTGACGCTAGCCGATCCCGAAAACTACGATACGAAATATAAGACGTGGAAGCTGGACGATTTACCGATGATGCCGGCACAATTGAAACTAACCGTCATTAAACAAACGAGCAAACAATACAATGCCGTCAAATCCCAGCTGTTGCGCTCTGACGTAGGTGATATTATTATCGGTACAGATGCAGGACGCGAAGGAGAACTCGTTGCACGATGGATTATCGAAAAAGCGAAGGTCAACAAGCCAATTAAGCGCTTATGGATTTCATCTGTTACCGATAAGGCGATCAAGGATGGATTTTCACAGTTAAAACCAGGCAAGGCCTATGAAAACTTATACGAAGCAGCTGTCGCACGTTCAGAAGCTGATTGGTATATCGGCTTAAATGCCACTCGCGCACTGACGACAAAGTTCAATGCGCAGCTAAACTGCGGCCGCGTCCAAACGCCCGTCGTAGCAATCATTGCACAGCGAGAAGAGGAAATTAACACGTTCCGTCCGAAAACTTTTTACGGCATCGAGGCACTGACAGATACTAAATTAAAACTCACTTGGCAAGACGCTCGAACAGGAGACATACGCTCATTTGACCGTGAAAAACTATCTTCTATTGTAAAAAAAGTGGATGGAAAACGAGCAATTATTGAAAATGTAGAGAAAAAGGCGAAGAAATCATTTGCACCGGGACTTTATGATCTGACAGAACTACAACGTGATGCTAATAAACTATTTGGCTACTCTGCAAAGGAAACATTGAACATCATGCAGAAATTATACGAACAACATAAACTACTAACGTATCCACGGACAGATTCACGTTTCTTATCCAGTGATTTAGTGGCCACGTTACCGGAACGCCTAAAAACTTGTGGTATTGGTGAGTATCGTCCATTAGTAAATAAATTGCTGAAAAGCCCTATCAAAGCGAATAAATCATTCGTCGACGACAGTAAAGTATCTGATCACCACGCCATTATTCCGACAGAGGAAATCGTTCTGCTTGATAAATTAACTGATAGAGAACGCAAAATCTATGACCTAGTCGTTAAGCGCTTCTTAGCTGTACTGTTCCCTGCCCATGAATATGAACAATTGACAGTCCACGCGAAAATCGCAGACGAACATTTCACAGCTCGAGGCAAAACTATTTTATCTGCTGGTTGGAAGGAAGTATATAACAACCAATTCGACGAGGAAGAAGCGGAACAAGATACGAAAGAACAGCTACTTCCGAAATTGGCAAAAGGAGACGCATTGACTATTACGTTTGTCAAAGAAACTTCTGGACAAACAAAACCGCCTGCGCGTTTCACTGAAGCAACTCTTTTATCTGCTATGGAAAACCCAACCAAATACATGGGCACCCAAGATAAAAAGCTAGCAGAGACACTAAAGTCTACAGGTGGACTCGGCACAGTAGCCACGCGCGCCGACATCATCGACAAGTTATTTAATTCCTTCTTAATCGAAAAGCGCGGAAAAGATATCCACGTCACGAACAAAGGAAAACAATTGCTAGATTTAGTGCCAGACGAACTAAAATCCCCTACCCTCACTGCAGAATGGGAACTGAAACTGGAGAAAATCGCAAAAGGCCAGCTGAAAAAAGAGCAATTCATTAATGAAATGAAAGGCTATACGAAAGAAATCGTTTCGGAGATCAAAGCAAGTGACGCGAAGTTCAAACACGATAATATTTCAACGAAAACTTGTCCAGACTGCGGGAAACCAATGCTTGAAGTAAATGGCAAGCACGGAAAAATGCTCGTCTGCCAAGATCGTGAATGTGGACACCGCAAAAACGTCTCACGCGTAACAAACGCTCGCTGTCCGCAATGCAAGAAGAAAATGGAACTGCGCGGAGAAGGCGATGGTCAAATCTTCACATGCAAATGCGGCTACCGAGAGAAACTTTCTTCTTTCAAAGCCCGTCGTGAGAAAGATTCTAAAGGGAAAGTGAATAAGCGCGATGTACAGAAGTACTTAAAGAAAAACAACGACGATGAACCAATCAACAATCCGTTCGCCGATGCGTTGAAAGGACTAAAGCTCGACGACTGAGTTTCACTTTACAACGATCCGTTTAATGAGTAGTTCCCGTTTCAGAAGTAATCATCGATTATTTTGTACATTTCGCTTCCATAACTTTTTATACAGCGAAAAAGCCACCGCACTTTTTGTAAAAAGTGCGGTGGCTTTTCTTATTTCGTTTTAATAAGCGCGAGCGAACCATACTGTATGCTTTGACTCTTTACCGCAATTTATACAAGCTTCTTTCTCCGCTGGCGGATTGAACGGAATGTTGCGAGTTGTAAACTTCGTCTCTTCCTTCACGTGCTCTTCACATGCATCATCGCCACACCAACCTGCAAGAATCCAGCCTGGAATTTCTCCCTTTTCAGCACTGTCTTCAATATGTTTTTTCAACTCGTCCAATGTCGCTATATGTGTATGCGAGTGTTCTTCGCGGAACGTACGTGCTTTTTCTAGCAATCGCGTTTGCATTGTAGTCAACTCTTGTTCAATACTTCCTACTACATCTGATAAGTTCACAGCTACCTTTTCTTCTCCATCACGTGCTTTCATCAATGCTTGAGAATTCTCTAAATCACGTGGTCCTAACTCCAGACGGACAGGCACACCCTTAAGTTCCCATTCATTGAATTTAAAGCCTGGCGACTGATCAGAATCATCTAAACGAACGCGAATACCTTTTGACTTCAACTCCGCATATATTTCATCCAACTTTTCCATAATTGCCGGATTCTTTTTCCATGGACCGACCGGGATTAATACAACTTGTGTCGGTGCTATACGCGGAGGTAGTACTAGCCCTTGCTCGTCACCGTGCACCATAATCACAGAACCGATCAAACGAGTGGACGTTCCCCAAGATGTCGTGTGCACGAACTGGTGCTTATTTTCTTTTGTTAAGTATTTAATATCAAACGCTTCTGCGAACTTAGTTCCCAAGTAATGAGAAGTTCCAGCTTGTACAGCTTTTCCATCCTTCATCATCGCCTCGATAGAAAATGTATCAACAGCACCCGCAAAACGCTCTGATGGTGTTTTCTGACCATCGTAAACCGGAATAGCTAGCAACTCTTCTACTACTTCTTTGTAAATTTCAAGCATCTGCATCGTTTCTGCACGAGCCTCTTCTTCATCTACGTGTGCTGTGTGCCCTTCTTGCCATAGGAACTCCGATGTACGGATAAATGGTAGTGTCTTTTTCTCCCAACGGAATACGTTCGCCCACTGATTGATCAACACAGGGAGGTCACGATAACTTTTAATCCAGTCAGAATACAAATGACCGATCATCGTTTCAGAAGTCGGACGAAGTGCTAAACGCTCTTCCAACTGCTCTCCTGCCGCTTCCGTCACCCATGGCAATTCAGGTGAAAATCCTTCGATATGATCTTTTTCTTTTTGGAAAAATGATTCAGGGATAAGCATTGGGAAATAGGCATTGCGATGGCCCGTCTCTTTAAACCGACGATCCATTTCATCTTTAATATGTTCCCAAATTTCAAAGCCGTCCGGTTTAAACGCGATACAGCCACGCACCGGTGTATAATCCATTAAATCTGCTTTCTGAATTGTATCGATATACCATTTCGTAAAATCATTTTGCTGATTGCTCATTACGTTATTTCCTCCTTAGTAAAAACCGCACTCTAGTTAGTCCATACTGCTAATCATATAACAAATCAAGCATTCCTACAATTGAATGTGAAAAAGGTTATAATAATGTAAATGAGAGGAGTGCGAGCATGACTCAATATTATTGTTCAGAATGTCATAAAAAATATCCAATTGAAGCTACACGATGGAAATGTAATTGTGGTAGTTTACTAAGTTTACTACCAACAGAACACGATACATCAAATGATTCATGGACAAACAGCAGATCCATTTGGCGATACGCTTCTTCCATGATAGGAGAAGAATATATACGAGAATTTCCATCCGTTACACTTGGCGAAGGTCAGACACCTTTACTTGCATTAGATGAAACGGATGGCGCTCCCTACGTGAAAGTGGACTTCATGATGCCTACCCTGTCGTTTAAAGATAGAGGGGCTGCGGTTCTAGTGACTGTAGCGAAAGGACTTGAAGTGAAAAAGCTCATTGCTGACAGTAGTGGAAACGCCGGCACAGCAATAGCCGCCTACAGTGCGAGAGCAGGAATCGAATGTGATGTCTACGTCAGCGCTGATACATCTCCTAGTAAACTAGCACAAATTAAAGCACACGGAGCAACGATTCAATCGATTAAAGGAACGAGAGAAGATGTAGCCGCAGCTGCCCAATTAGCAGTGGAGAAAGAGCAAACATTTTATGCGAGTCATGTATACAACCCTTTCTTTTATGAGGGCACAAAGACATACGCGTATGAGCTATTCGAACAACTTGGAAAAGCACCCGATACCGTCATCGTCCCTGTAGGAAACGGTACATTGGTGTTAGGCGTCTATAAAGGTTTTACAGATTTGCTTGCGATGAAAAAGATCCAAAAGATGCCGAAAATTGTAGCCGTTCAGGCCACACGATGCGCACCGCTTGCTAAAGCCTATGAAGATGGCCAGCCACTAGCCGAAGCCGTCATAAATGAAGGGACGGTCGCAGAAGGCATTGCCATCGCTGCGCCCGCACGATCAAAAGAAATACTGGAAGCTGTCCGAAAAACGAATGGCACGATCTTAACAATTGATGAAGAAGAGATTGTACAAGCCCGGACGACTCTTGCCGAAAAAGGATTCTATGTAGAAATTACGTCCGCCATCAACTATGCCGGTTATGTACACTATGCAAAAACACCAAATGAGGTCATTGTTATCGCGCTCTGCGGGGCAGGCATTAAAACCCCAATCTGAATACAACAAAAAGAACCTGCGTAGAGAATAGTCGCTTGCTTGGCAGACGATTACTTTCTTCACAGGAACTTTTCTTTTCAGTGTGTACATAACGTTTTTCTATGGAATATAGAATAATTGCTAGAGACTATTCGTGCTACAAAATGGTTCAATCTCCTGAAACAAGATCTGACTCTCCAGAAACATAGTCTGTATCCGGATCACCAAGTACTCCTTCCGTTTTTGCAACGATAACTGCACATGCCGCATCGCCTGTAATATTAACAGCCGTACGCACCATATCAAGCAAGCGGTCTACACCAAGTACAAGCGCAATTCCTTCAACAGGAAGACCGACAGATGTCAGAACCATCGCAAGCATGATCAATCCTGCACCAGGAACTGCTGCCGTACCGATACTGGCAAGAACAGCCGTCAGGACTACGGTCAATAGTTGCCCTATCGTCAATTCGATATTATAAGCTTGGGCGATGAAGATCACGGCAGCCCCTTGCATGATGGCCGTACCATCCATATTGATCGTTGCGCCGAGTGATTGGGTGAATGAACTGATCGACTCTGGAACTTTCAGCTTTTCTTGTGCTGTTTTCATTGAAATCGGCAGTGTGGCAGCAGAACTTGCCGTACTGAACGCTACTACTTGGGCCGGGAAGAAGTTCTTGAAGAACCAAATAGGATTGCGTTTCCCGATTAAAGCGATAGACCCTCCATAGACTACAATCATATGAACCAATAATCCGCCAAGCACAACTGCCATGTACATGCCCATCACTTTGAGCGCATCGGCTCCTTGACTTCCTACCGCAGATGCGATTAAACCGAACGCTCCATAGGGCGCAAACTTCATAACAAATGTAATCAAATACATAATTAATTCATTGGCTTGATCAAACAGCTCTTTCACTTTTTCGACTTTCTTCCCTAGCATAGCCATGCCGAAACCAACAAGTGTGGCGAAAAAGATAATCTGAAGCATATTGCCCTCTGCCATAGCAGTTATCGGATTCGTAGGAATAATCCCGAGCAATGTTTCTGAGACTGGCGGTGCTTCATTTGCTTCATAAGTTGCAGTAGCGGTCTCGAAGTTTCCTCCTACCCCAGGCTTCATCAACAATCCGAGAGAAATGGCAATCACAAGCGCAATCGCTGTCGTAATAAGGAAAAACCCTAACGTCTTCCCGCCGATTCTTCCTAACTTTTTAGGATCACCAATACCAATTGTGCCGAGTGCGATAGAAATAAAAACAACAGGAACTACTAACATCTTCATCAGGCTCAAGAAAATCGTGCCGAGCGGTCCAAACAAATAGGCATCCACTTTCGGGAATATTCCAGGGGCAAAGACATTTAACGCCAATCCGACAACGACACCCGCAATAAGTGCAATAATAATATTTCTAGCTAGTTTCATAATAACCCTCCTCTGTTTCAATTTGTAAGCGCTTTCTTTTATTCACTTGACAATAGTAGATTAGCCGCATATTGTCAAATTCCTTAGCAATAAACTTACTCTCTAGCATTTTTCCATCCACTATTCATATTATCGAAATGATTGAAAACGCTTTCTTACACTTAGTATATAGATACCCTACAAAATCCTACGGAATCCTACAAATTCTTTTTTTGCTCTTCTATCGTTTCAATATATAACACTTGTAAAAACTTTTTACTATTCACTTTTAACGGCGTAGGTAAGAAGTGATCTTCTTGTATTTGTTTCATGCGCTGGCTAATCTCTTGAAAGTCAAAATATCGAGGGGCATAGTATTCAAATTCTTCGATAGTATAGTCGATGGCACCAAGAGACGCGATATGCTCCATTGCGGTAAGAATGGTGCGGCGAATTCTTTGCTCCATTGCCTTACATTCCTTAGAAGTCGGTTCTATTCCTAGCTTATGTAATGTAAGTTCATATAATTCTTTCAATGCCGGCAGTTGAACTACTTTTCGCTCCATCAATACTTCCATCATCGCAATGAGATCTCGACTACTACTGTCTGCCACAATCCCCATCCCGTGAAGTTTAGACAACACGATATCTCCTATTGAACGTGTTTTCGGTTTTTCTGCAGACCCGATCCCTGCGAGTGACTCACGAATCGTCGTCAACGAGTGTTGAAGTTTTAATTGCTCCGCAGTACGGCGCAAAATACTTTGCACTTCTATTTGATTAATTGGTTTATGGATGAAAAACTCTACACCCACTTGGTACGCTTCACCCACCATGTCTTTACTGACCACTTGGCTTAACATGATGAACTGACCAGTATATCCTTGCATTTTCAATTGTTGAATCGTCTCAATCCCATCAAGCCCCGGCATGAGTAAATCGATTAGCACTAAATCAGGTTCTAGCGATAAAACTTGCGGAATGGCTTTGACCCCACTGTCTACGTCACCAATCACTACTCCCAACTCTGTATCTTCTATCATATTCTTCAACATGATACGACTCGCTCTATCATCATCTACAATAAAATATCTCATATATTATGTCTCCTTCATCATCGATTCCATTGGGATTTTCACACATATGATCAATCCATTCTTGATGCTTTCCACATTAATTTCGCCTTGCATCGCTTCGACAATTGCTAAAACATGGGACAGGCCAATCCCTGTAGCCGCCACGCCCTGTTCATTAAACTTTGTCGTATACCCTGGTTCAAATATTATCTCTTCATGCTCAGGAGGTATTCCTTTTCCTGTATCTTTCACACAAAAACGAACCCATTTTGTTCCGCTATCTACTTCAATGGTTACCTGTCCTTGCTTATCAATCGCTTCCACTGAATTGGACGTCAAATTATTCAGCACTGCGAGTAAAGGTACGTGCTGGTCTGTCTGAAGATCATTTTTGAGTGACGTTTCAATTGTACAATTTCTTCCAATCATCTCGCTATACTTTTCATTTGCAGAAACAACTATTTCCAGTAAATCAGACAAGTAGAATGTAGTGATATTCTGCCGACTTGTCCATTTTGATAAGCCAGCCAAAATCCGCTGTGAATCTTTTTTTACTTCATGTATTTCCTGTGTAATTTGTAACGCTTGCGTACTTAGATCTGGTATATTTTCTTTTTTTAATTTGCGGTACAGTTCATGACTTGATGCCATAATCTGTTCCATGTGATTCATCGATTTTTGTAAGTATAGAGCTTCTGCGTACAATTCAGAGCCTACACCAAGCATTTCTCCATTCCGTTGCTTTTCCTTTGATAAGGCTACCGAACTATAAAGACCTACCGTGAAAAAGCTACGTAATAATGCCACACCCACTAAGATTCCCCACTCTTTCAGACCAAGCATGGGGCCATTCATCCACCAATTACGCAATGCATGCTCTGACGTATTACTCACTACTTCAAAGAGAAAGGCCAATGCACCCAAGCTTAGCGAGAACGACTTATATTTCTCAAGCCCTACAATATGCCAGCCGAGCGCACTAATGAAGTAAAATAAAAAGACCGGCACATGCATGCGCAGAGCTTCCAGTAATTCAACACCTACCAAAAGCTCTCCAGTTACACGGAATAACACAACAGTCGTAGCTGTAATAAAACCAGTCCGCAAAATGGAGGCAGGAGGATAGATTAAGATCAGTAAGAAGAACATAATACCACCAAGTGCAAAACGGAATGTCTCTTCTGCAAACGGCATAATTTTCAACTCACCTGTGAGCGCAGTCAAGATCGCAATGAATGCAATACGTGCCGTCTCCGATTGTATACACTGCCGCCAAATTGATTTCGTATTCATGGTCATACTCCTCGTGGTAAGTTTCTAATTGTAAAAAAGCACATGCATTGTATAATGGAGGCACTTTAGCTTTCAAACTAATTACTAGTAGACAACGCAAATGATCATGTCAATTTTTTTATAATCTCTTCGTGCTGTGGATATTCTGCCAGCATCTCATCTTGATCAAACAACTCAAAGTCTGCAAAGTCAAAACCAGGTGATACCATACAGCCTACTAATGAAAACGTATTTTCCGCTTGTACAGAGGAACCAAAAATCGTATTCTTCGGCACATTAAACTGGGGGACTTCACCTTTATCGATAGCTAATCCGAGTGCGATTTGTTCATAACGACCGTCCGGCATTATCATATGCACTGTTAACGAGCTGCCGCCATGGAAATACCAAATTTCGTCTGACTGCAACCGATGAAAATGCGAAACCTCCCCCGACCGCAACAGAAAGTAAATACTCGTATATAGCGGACGCTCTCCTTGAGCGCAAACTGTTGTAAAGTCCGATCGATAAGTAGATGTATAAAACCCTCCCTCAGGATGCGGCTTTAATTGTAAATAATCAATCCATTCCTGCGCATTCACAGTCATCACTCCCACTATTATTTATTCGTTAGTATATCAGGTTGCTTCTTTCGATAGTTAACAAATAAAATACTAATCACGACTAACATTCATCTGGTTACTAACTTACATGTGAGCACTCTTTCTTTGTGGGACAGAAAATAAGGGTACGTGTGAGGATTCTCCCTACAGAACCGGACGCTTTCTGGAGGGCGCGCGGCGGACTCGCCGGTTCTTCCGGGAGAATCCTTGAAGTTGTGTCGAGAAGTCAGTTTGTGTTCGTCCAGAAATAGAGTATGGTAAGTTCCGTTTCCTGAACAGAGTGGTGAAACTTTGGGTTGGCTGACTGAGTGCAAATAGAGGCGTTTCTTTTTCCGCTCAGTTCATTGAAACAATCATAGTTGCTGATAACACTTCACCGCTATCTACCTTCAAAAGCGGTCGCATGGTATCAGACAATTCTACTTGGTTTTCACCCCTACAAAGAGTAATCAAACTGTCTTGCACACAAAGTACGGCTGAAGCTGGAAGACGATCGACTCCGGGAGGATCAAGGACGACAGGCGTAACCCGCAGCGCTCTTTTGCGGGGTCCACCGCGTCCCCTCCGGAAAGCGTATCGTCTGGAAGCGTAAGCCTCAAGACACTCCAAGTTAGCCTCGCTGTAGTCAAACTCGTTTTTAACTAAATCAATAAGTGAATTATACATAATATGGTTAATAGACATTCTTGTTATAATAATTCTCTAGACCGCTTAATAGTTTTCTTTTCGCACGTTGTTATTTATTATTACATAAGGAGGCGAAAACAAATGAAAAAGATACTTTTATTGATGATCACAGCCGCTATGCTTGCAGCTTGCAGTAATGAAGAAAAAGACGATTCCACAGCTCCACAAAAATCTACTGCACCCACTGAAAACAGCAACGCGGAAATAGAGGAAGGCTTAAAAGAAGGAACAACAGAATATGATTATGCTTCATTACATAAAGATGAAGTTCCTGTAAACGCAAAAGTGAAATTCGTCGGCACAGTGTTCACAACGAATGAAGGAGAATTCCAATTGACAGAAGCTCCTAATCATTCTGCTGAGGAAGTTGTTCTCATCGACGATATTCGGTTAGGTGAACGTACTGTAATTGATAAAGGTACGGCCGTTACGGTATACGGTAGCTATAACGGGAAAAATGCTGAAGACATTCCAGTAATCAAAGGAATCTTTATTGATGTAGAAGAATAAAATTAGCAAGCCTGTTGATTCACCAAAAAAGGCACTGTTTTTTGGAAATGAGATGCTCTTGACCAGTAGTTGTAGGGGTAGTGTATTGGTTAGCATTCTCCCTCCAGAACCGGACGTACCCGCTTACCCCGCTTTTACGTTAATTAATAATATGGTTAATCAACAAGTTTGTAAAATTAGTTAATAATCTAGTGTTCAATAAGTGAAAAAAGGGAATAATAGAAATAAAATGCTATGCAGATACTTGCAAAAGGAGAAGAGACCGATGAATAAAATCGCTCAATGGGTTATTTGGTTTCTCGTATTGGTTCCGAATAGTATTCTTGTTTATTTATTTGTATCCTTTTCACTTTTTGGCGCAGCTGCAGAAAAGTCACCCATATTTATGGATTATTTACTAGCAACTGGCATTGTACTTATCGCAAATATTACGACAGTACAGCAAATTATAGCCATTCAGAAAAAAAGATCTCAGGGATTTATTTATGGGGTGATCGTGGCTGTAGCACAAATACTCGGTTTGTATGTATTTGCGATTACATTTTCTAAGATCGGCCTAGCTATTACGATTTTCAGTATATTTTCAGCCATACTGTTAGTGGTAAGAGCAGTAAGACAGCCTAAAAAGACAGCAAATTTAACGTCATAAACGAGGAGACAGTCCATTTGGCATTGCGTCTTCCACATTTATCAATAGACGGTTACACCTCAACAATGCATGAAGATAAATTTTCATGCGTTATTGAGGTGTTTCTTCTATCTTTTGCCGCTATAAAATCCTTTCTAAAAAAGTCCACTGGAATAGTAGACTGAATGATTGGTATAATTAAAATGTAGTGTTACTAGGTAAATTTGTTACTGACATTTGCTTGAATAGGATTCTACATACTATGTAAGTAAGCATACCGCGGTGTGTTACTTGTTGAAAAGAGGAGTTCCATTGCAACGTAGACTTATCGATTATTCCGCATTACTTTTCGGTTCTTTCATATTCGCGATTGGTATTAACTACTTCGCCATTCCAAATATGTTATCTGAAGGCGGCGTCATCGGCATCACGATCATTTCATATTATTTATTCGAATGGTCACCCGCCATTGTTAGTTTTGTATTGAATTTAGTGCTGATTATTATTGGCTATAAGCTTTTTAGTAAACGAACGATTATTTATACGCTCGTGACGATTGTTTTTATGTCAGTTTTCTTGAGCGTCACCGAAAATTGGGGCGTACCGCTCGGCAATGACGCGTTACTTGCCGCCCTTTTCGCAGGTTTATTCGTCGGGGCGGGACTAGGTATGATTTTCCGAGTAGGCGGCACTTCAGGTGGCGCCACTACATTAGCACGCATGATGCAAAAGTTTCTAGGCTGGAGCGTCGGAAAATCCATGCTAGTTATTGATATTACCGTAATTTTACTGTCCGTATTTGTAATCGGGAAAGAAAAAGCGATGTATACATTAGTTGCTGTATTCGTCGGAGCCAAAGTGATTGATAAAATTGTGGATGGCGCAGATGACCGGAAAGCAGTCATGATCATTTCAAAACATCAAGAAGCCATCAGACAAGAACTACTTACCACAATGGGCAGAGGCGTCACGATTTTAGACGGGCGCGGTGGCTACACACTAGAAAAACAGTCCATTCTATACATCATCATCAACCAAACAGAAATCGTACAACTGCGGCGAATTTTAGAACGAGTCGACGAAGACGCCTACGTCACCATTAATAATGTACAAGAAATCTTCAAACGGGGCTTTAAAGAACAGCGGCTGAGAACAAAATAAAAGAAACAAACGGTTAAACTAACGCCACAAATACTTGTCTAGATCACCTCATCTCTAAAAGGACCCCTCCTTTCTTCGGATAATCAACAGGCCTCTCTCTCCTAAAGAAAGCTGAAGAGTGAAGTGTAGTGGAAGCCGGCGTCTCGCGGAGGATCGTCCGGCTTGCACGAAACGTAACGGCATACCTAACGTCTCCACAACTCTTATCCGTTGAACATTCACCATCTAGCACCCATCCACTACATCATCAAAACTTTATATTTTTATACTATTCCCCCTCGTCCCAAGAATCCTAATACTTTTCCAATTTAATTATTTCAAGAAAGCATTTAACTAGTACACCTTCTTCTATATACTAAGTAGAGTTTAAAAAATTTATGATTTTTTAAACAAATCGAATAGTATTTTTGTGAAGGAGATTTTTATGGAAACACAAAAAAGAGGATTTTTCCAGAAGTTTTTGGATATGATCGAGAAAACTGGCAACAGACTACCCCACCCAGTAACGCTGTTCGCCCTTCTCGCTCTTCTAGTCATCGTTCTCTCAGCAGTCGTATCATACTTCGGCATTCAAGCTGAACACCCGGGTAAAGAAGGAGAAATAATCGAAGTAAACAACCTTCTTAGTAGCGAAGGAATCCATTATATCATTACGAATATGACCGACAACTTCATTGGTTTCGCTCCACTTGGCGTCGTTTTGATTACGATGCTAGGAATTGGAGTAGCAGAAGGTTCAGGACTTATTAGTGCATTATTGCGCGGCTTTGTCATGTCCGTTCCAAAACGCTTGATTACACTAGGTCTAGTATTTGCAGGAGTCATGTCTAGTGTTGCTTCAGATGCCGGATATGTCGTATTGCCCCCGCTCGGTGCCGTTTTATTCGCTGCCTTGGGTAGACATCCATTAGCGGGGCTTGCTGCTGCTTTCGCCGGAGTTTCAGGTGGATTTAGTGCGAACTTACTGCTATCTGGAACAGATGCGTTGCTCGGTGAATTGACGATTATGTCAGCTGCTATCATCAACCCCGAGTATGCCGATGGAATGAATATTGCGATGAACTATTACTTTATCGCCTTTTCAGTAATCGTCTTAACATTCGTTGGTGCATGGGTTACAGAAAAGATTGTAGAACCTCGTCTAGGAGAATACAAAGGGGAATACCGTGAAAAAGTCGAGAAGTTATCGCCTTTAGAAAAGAAAGGTCTAATCTGGGCTTCTTTGTCTGTAGTAGTTGCAGGAATCTTAGTTGCTTTGCTAGTTGCTTTCCCAGGAGCACCGTTACGTGGAGACGAGGCAGATATGCCAATTATTAAATCTCCATTCATGAAATCACTCGTACCGATCATTGCGTTCATGTTCTTCGTACCAGGTTTAGTTTACGGTAAAGTGACAAAATTGATCCGCAATGACAAAGATGTCGCGGCTATGATGTCAACGACTATGGCAGCGATGGGAATGTTTATCGTCCTATCCTTTACGGCGAGTCAGTTCGTCGCTTTCTTCTCTGAATCCAATATGGGCTTAGTGCTCGGTGTGTACGGCGCGAATTTCCTTGACAGTATCAATTTAAAAGGGATTCCGTTGTTGTTGATGTTTATCGTCATTGCTGCGTTTATCAACTTATTTATCGGCAGCGCCTCTGCGAAATGGGCTATGATGGCGCCAGTATTCGTGCCGATTATGATGCAACTCAATTATTCTCCTGAATTAACGCAAATGGCTTATCGTGTAGCAGACTCATCAACGAATATTATCTCTCCACTCATGACATATTTTGCGATCATCATTGCCTTTGCGCAGAAGTATGATAAGAAAATGGGTATCGGAACACTCGTTTCTGTCATGTTCCCTTACTCCATGTTCTTCTTATTATTCTGGAGTTTGACGCTAGTTATTTGGATGTTGCTAGGTATTGATTTAGGACCTGGTTCTCCAATTTATTATGGCAAATAATCAATTGATCACTACTGACTTTCCTCGTAAGAGCATACATTGCTCTTACGGGGTTTTTCATGTTACTATAGTAGATGATAATGATTTTCAATTGGAAATATTCTGTAATAGAAAGGGAGTTTTCATTTATGAGTTACGTAGCGAAGAATGATATTGAGAAAGCGATCATTAGCAGACGTTCTATTAAGAAGTTTAAAACAGATCCAGTAAGTATAGAAGAAATTATCGAGTTGCTTAACGTGGCGAAGTGGGCGCCTAATCATAAATTGACCGAACCTTGGCGATTTCAGTTATATGCAGATGAAGGGAAGGAAAAGTTTGTAGAAGCCTTTCTGACCTCACAACAAAAAGACGGCAATATACCGGACAAAGCGAAAAACAAAGCAGCATACTTCCGTGAAATCCCTCTTCATCTAGTCGTGATCATGCCAGAAGATTCCCGCAAGAAACGATGGGATGAAGATTATGCAGCTATTTCTTCACTCATTCAAAACTTCCAACTTGCTGCCTGGGAACGCGGAATCGGGATGATCTGGCGGACAAATGATTGGACGCATGACCCTGTATTTAAAGAAGCCATTGGTGTTACATCTGATGAGAAGATTGTAGGCACGTTAATGATTGGCTATCCGAAGCACGTGCCAGAGCCAGAGAAGCGGACGGATATTCGGGAGCTATTGACGGTTATTGATGAGTAAATGGAGAGTGTAAACCAAGTAGCGGTTCAGGATTTTCGCTTCAGAAGGAAACTACCAGTGAAGCGCAGTGTAACGGCATACTTCTTTCTCCCCAGCCAAATAAAAAGTCGTAACGATTACGCGTTCTCTTCTAAAAGAAAGCGTGATCGTTTTTTCATATTTTCGGTATATAGTCACTTGATTTCTTCAAATATAAGACTACACTAAAAAAAGAACTTTAATGAAGGGGCAACCAATTATGAAATCAATTCTTCAACCTATCTTCACACGCTATTGGAACCCCTACGTAGTCTTACTAATCGCTGGAATACTAAGTGCATTATATTTCACACTGACTTCCACAGTTTGGGCCGTAACCGGTGAATTCACTCGCCTCGGCGGGGATCTTCTTTTACTTTTTGGTGTAGACATTTCAGACTGGCAATATTTTGATATGGTGCATTTACAAGGAACTACGTGGAATCGACCAGACGGCTGGATTGTTTGGGGTATGTTCGCAGGGGCGTTGATTATGGTGCTACTAAGCAATAGTTTTAAAATTCGTCTACCCAAACAAAAACGACGCTACGTACAAGGACTTGTCGGAGGAATCATCGCAGGCTTTGGCGCACGTTTAGCACTCGGCTGCAACTTAGCCGCATTCTTCACAGGCGTCCCTCAATTCTCTTTCCACTCATGGATTTTCATTGTGGCGACAGGAATTGGGACATTTTTCGGAGCTAAATTAACGAAAACGCGCTGGTGGAAAGGAAAGCCTTCGCTGACACGTGGTGGAGGTAAACCTTCGCCTACGAAGAAGCGTATTATCCAGCCGTACATTGGTGGTACAATTGCTGTAATATATATTGGCTTAATCATTTACTTCTTTGCCACAGGACAGAAATTTTTAGGTTTGGGTGCTTTATTCGGGCTTGCTTTCGGTATTCTTATTGAGCGCGGACAAATTTGTTTTACTTCTGCGTTTCGTGATTTATATCTCGTTGGACGTAGCGTCATGGCGAAAGCAATTGTTATTGGAATGGCGGTTAGTTCCATTGTGACGATTATCGTTATTTCTATATACGATTTGACGCCTATTACACAAATTGCTGCATTAAGTACATTTGTCGGTGGAGTATTATTCGGGCTCGGTATCGTGATGGCTTCGGGTTGTGAAACAGGAATGATGTATCGTTTAATGGAAGGACAGTTACTGTTCTTACCTGTGTTTGCGGGTAACATTATCGGTGCTACGTTCCTTGCCTACGCTTGGGATCATTTGGGTGTATATACTGTATTAGTTGAAAGTGGTGCGAAGATTAATTTGATCGATTCAATCGGTTCAATCGGCGCTATTAGTGTAACGCTCATTATGTTAGCAGGACTGTACGCATTGACTGTTTATGGAGAAAAACGCTATCACCGGAAATTGGCTATAAAGAAAGGAATGAACGTTCATGCAAGCTGAGCTAGAAGCAGATTTCACACTCGATCTTCGAGGGGAATCTTGTCCCTATCCTGTTATTTATACATTAGAGGCACTTGAAGGGATGAATAAAGGTGAGCTGTTGCAAGTTATTACTGATTGCCCAGGTTCGTTCCGCAATGTACCTGAAGAAGCGCTGGCGCACGGTTATACATTTGCTCAAGATCCTGTGAAAAATGGACAGGAATATCTTTTTTATATTTATGCGTAAGTAAAAAGGTATGAAGACGAATTCATCGTCTCTCATGCCTTTTGTATTGTTTATATGCGTAATTACCCTATCACTGCATTTAGTTGTTTTGTCGTTTCCTTAATACTATCTACAATTACGCTATTGATCGCGTTCATATAAGCTAATCCACTAGCTTTTAAAATATCCGTATCCGCAGCTTTGGCTACGTATTTAACACCCTCATGTTCAATCGTAATCTTTACTTTACCTAACGCATCTTTCCCTCGTGATACACTACTAATATCATACTCCACTAGCTTTACAGGGATCTTTGTAATATCAGCAATCGCTGAATACAACGCATCAATCGGGCCTGATCCAACCGCACTCGCTTTGAAAGTTTCCTCACCTCTACGAATTTTCACACTCGCTGAAGGGAAGCTAGAGTTACTAATCACTTGCAGATCTTCAAACTCAAAGAAATGATCACTATAGTTCGTTGTATTGTCGTCTTCCCCATGCTTTTCGTAGTAATTTTCCACAATTACATATAAATCATGATCATACACTTCTTTTTTTACGTCAGCCAATGCTAAAAACCCTTTGAAAATTCCTTCAAAAGCAGTTGATCCTAAATCAGCAAATCCTAATTTTCCAAGCGCATTTTTCACCGCATGACGACCCGAACGTGCTGTCAAAATCAATTCCATATCATCCAATCCTACATCTTCAGGGTGTACAATTTCATACGCATCTCTAGACTTTAATAGACCATCTTGGTGAATACCCGAAGAATGAGCAAAAGCATTATCTCCAGTAATCGCTTTATTCACTTGCACATCAAGACCCATAAAGCTTGATACGAGACGAGAAGTATTCATAATTTCTTTCGTGTTGATTTGCGTTGCAACGTTATATACCGAGCTTCTTGTTTTCAAAGCCATCACTACTTCTTCAAGAGCCGCATTCCCTGCACGTTCCCCAATACCGTTAATCGTACATTCCACTTTATCTGCACCATTCTTCACCGCAGCCAGTGTATTCGCTGTCGCCATTCCTAGGTCATTATGGCAATGAACGCTTAACAATACGTCAGGATTCAAGTTTTTCATGCGATCGTTTAGTTTGTAAATCATCGCCCCGAACTCTTCAGGTTCCGCAAAGCCTACTGTGTCAGGAACGTTGATCATAGTAGCTCCAGCCTTCATGACTGATTCAATCGTATGCCATAAATATTCAAATTCTGAACGCGATGCATCTTCCGTTGAGTACTGGACTTGTGGTAGTAATGTTTTTGCGTACTTCACCGCATCCACACCAATTTGCAGAATTTGATCTTTTGATTTATTAAATTTCTTTTCTACATGTATATCAGAAGTTCCAAGCACCATATGAATCATCGGATTTTCAGCATATTTTACCGCATTATAAACCGAGTCAATATCTGCTTGTACTGCACGTGCAAGGGCTGTGATCATAATGTCGTTTGTGTTACCCACTTTTTGAGCAACCGCTTTCACCGCATCAAAATCACCTTGAGATGACGCAGGAAATCCAGCTTCAATAATATCGACGCCTAGCTTCTTTAATTGTTGAGCGATTTCTACTTTTTCATAAAGATTTAGTTTAGCTCCTGGTACCTGTTCTCCATCACGTAACGTCGTATCAAACACCCAAATTTTTCTACTCATCTCATTGCACTCCTTTTTTTTGAAAAAATATAAAAACCCCGCCTCTATATCGAAATATAGAGACGAGGTTGAACTCGCGGTACCACTCTAATTGATTTGTCACTACAACAAATCCACTTGTCGACAGCCAACACTGTCTATCCCGATAACGGAGGAAACCGACATCCCTTACTTATAACTTTCAGGGAGTGACTCACGGATGAGTTCAAAATGTGTGTCTGTCGATTTTCACCACCCATCGACTCTCTACAAAACACGAATCATTTCTACTAGTTCCGTTCTTCGTCTGAACTGATATATTGTATGCAATATTACAATGTTTATTTTGCTATGTCAACTGTTTTTCAAAAAATCTGCAAACTATTTTTTCAGTTCATCGACAAACTCTACTGGTACATATGTCTTTTTTGGTTCTAGCAAGTCAGGCGCGACTTCAAACTTCTGAAGGGATTTATTGTAGCCATATTCCTTCTGCCCTCTTGTAATAGTATACGATGGAGCTCCTTTTGAAATGATCGCACCTTCACCTGTTGAATCCACTACATAGCCTAGTTTTTCAGCGATCAGACGTAAAGGAACCATTTTCACTCCATCGACTATATAATGGTCCGACTCGATGATTTGCTCTACACTCGCATCTTCGTCCACGGTATTTCCATCCAATACTATCACTTTTTCAGGAGTAGTCTGTGCAGGAATGCTTCTTGTAGTGGCTGTGTAAAATACGAGCAAGTTCTGCCCCTTCAAGTCTTCCGTCTTTACTTTTTTACCCGAAACACTAGACAATTCCGTTTTATCATCGATAGTCAACTGCAGTTTTAAATGTGGATCTATCAGCTCATCATCGAACATCCCGACAACAGCCGTAGCATCCGTAGTCTTTTCTACGATCACTGCTTCTGGGCTGTATTGCGGTGGGTAAATGAGAATCATCGGCTTATCTGCATCTGTATAACCCGACACGGTATCCCCTTTTTTCAACTCTGCCTTTTTTCCTGTATTATCAAAAATAAGTGTATCTTCCGTGACGGCCAATATCGGTGTTTCTTCTCCTTGCTTGATCGTATACAGCGTAACATCTTCGCTTTTTTCTACGTTTTCAATCGTTCCCTCTACTTTAATAAAAGCTTTTTCATCTGATGTCACTTCGGAACTCACTCCTTCGTTCGCAAACACTTCACCCGTTGTTGCCGCACTGCCGATAAGCAATGCAGACAATGCAAATGGCACGATTTTATTCATTTTCATGAAAATCCACTCCTTTTTTCATTTCATAGAAGTAGTCGGATGAACGCAAGAGAAGTTACAACTTATGCGCTGCTATTTTTGAAAAAGATTCAATTTCATTCAAGTTTGTTGATTATCTAAAAAAGGATGGGCTTTTGGAAATTAAGTGTTTTGATGAGTAGTTGTAGAGATTGTGTAGGTGTTAGGATTCTTCCTTTGCAGTGCAGATAATGAGTGTACGCTTTAGGATTCTCCCTGCAGAACCGGACGCTTTCCTGAGGGGACGCGGCGGACTCGCCAGAAGTGCATTGGCGATTACGCCTGTCAAGTGCAAAGATGTGCTCCTTCTCGCTGCGCTTGACGGTCCGCCGCGTCCCTTCCGGAAAGCGTATCGTCTGGAAGTGCAAGCTGCAAGACTCTTAAAGTCAGCGTCACTCTATCCAACCGCCGTAGTTAAACTCACTTTTAAGTAAATCAATGAATGATTTATATAATTTGGTGAATAAACAGGTTTAAATTTACTTAGTCTTATTGATACGACAAACCATCCGCGGAATTGAACGAAATTCTAAAGCGTCCATAGTTCGTCTCCACATTAAAAATATACTTATCAAATGTATACGGTATATCCGTTACTGGATCGAGTTCGATTTCTTTTTCCTTCTTCACTAACTTTACGATTACTTCATCATAACCGGTTGAAAGATACTCTTCTTTGATCACAATCATCGCTTCTTTTTCAGTTAATTCGAAATTATTTTTTCCTACCATAGTATATATAGACTTCGCCATTTTCCACTTAGAATGTTGTTTTTTAAATGTATAATTGACGAATCCACCACCAGTCACGCCATTGCGAAACTCTACAGTTTTTACGTTTAATGAATTCACATCAGGTTGTGTAAATTGAAAACGTACAAGTGGTTCTATTCGTAAATAAGGAAACAGCGGAGCGTGGCAATTCGCGCAAGCCTTCGGATAATATGTTTTCAGCACATCATCTGTAAATTCTGCAGTTGCATACTTCAGTAGATTAGGTCGAACCTCTTCAAACGGAAGACCTTTTTCTTTCCCTTCTCGTAGAATTCTTTCGATCGTATGCGGTAGACGATTCGATAGATCCCATGCCTTTCCTTTCGTCACTTTATCTGTAGACGGACGAGCTTTTTTCACTTCCATCGCTCGATACAGGAATTCCGCATAATGCGCACGAGTAACAGAATCATTCGGTTTATAATGACCATCTGCCCCTTTAGATACTCCACTAGCATACATTGCATTAGCATGAGCATAGCCCCAATGATCAAGATAGACATCAAAAAAAGAGTTTTGCTTCGTCATATGAAGATCGAATGCTATATCCAATACTTTGGCCATCTGAATACGTGTAATAGGAGCATTTGGATTAAACGTTTCACTCGTACCACCAACTATTTGGGCAGCCGTTAACTTCATAATAGAAGTATAGTACGGATGATGTTTTGGCACGTCTATATAGTCAATTTGTTCTTTTTTAGGTTGCGGTAAATCCAATACTTTGTCTAATAACTTAGCCACATGTTTGCGAGTGATCGGCTCTTTCGGACGGAACGTACCATCTTCAAATCCTCCGATATAGCCTTTCTCATGCATGTAATGGATCGCCCGATAGTTCGGGTGATGCTTCGGCACATCACTGAATTCGCGTTCTGCCGCTTGACTTGTCGATCCATATGCTACTGCAGAACTGATAAGAAGTAATAATACAATCACCGCTCGATAAAAATTTCTCATTTCTATTCCCCCTACTGTTTTTTTACATTAATGACTCATCTACTCATTTCAAACGTTACCAACAGATAGATTTCAAGTATAAATACTGATACTTAAAAAATTCTTACTTCCTCACCTTTTTCACTCGTGCTCGTATAAAATTTCATAAAATCATTACAAATATATTTATGAAGTGGTTTCTTACTTTTGATGATATTACATAGCAACCTACGCTAAATACAATAGTAGTAGCTTTGTAATCTATGCTACACCCTCCCAATAACTAATACTTTAAAGTAGTATAGTACATGACAACTACGTTCCACAATAAGTAAAAAATATATTTTTTAATCAAAACTTTTTACGTTACATAGCCGTCAAATGAGTAAGATGAACGCACGGAAAGATGAAAAATGGAGAAGGTGAATATTTATCATGACAACAAAAGAAAAATTTCAACTGGTCGAATCATTTTTAGTTGAAAATCAGGAAACACATTATCGGCTGGCGTATAGTTATGTACGAAATAAAGAAAATGCACTGGATATTGTGCAAGATTCTATCGTCAAAGCATTACAGTCCATTCATGGTTTGAAAGAAATTTCATTTTTAAAAACATGGTTCTATCGAATTCTTGTAAATACAGCGATAGACTTTATACGTAAACATAAGCGAATGACTGTAACGGAAGATGCTGTTCTTAATACATTGCTTCCCCATGTACAAAACGAGCCATCTAATACTGATTTACAAAATGCCATTAATCGGTTAGATCCTTTTGAGAAATCTTTAATCATTCTACGATTTTTTGAGGATATGAAAATTGATGAAGTCGCCATCATACTGAATGAAAATAAAAACACCATTAGAACTAAGCTCTATCGAACACTTAAAAAATTACGATTAGTAGTAGGAGAGGAGTATACTGCATGAAAAACGTTTATCGGTTGAAGAAGAATTATGATGAGATAGAAATTCCACCTGAACTCGAGAATGTTGTGAGTGCCGCCATCTTAGAAGCGAAAAATTCGAGGAAGAAGCACGTTGTTTTTAAACGAGTATCGCTTAGTGCGGTTGCTGCCGCTGCTCTTTTCATCGGAAGTATTAACGTAAGCCCTGCATTTGCTCAATCTATGATTCACCTCCCTGTGGTGGGACCGATTGTGGAGGTTTTCACCATCCAAACGTATACCGTCGATGAAGAACGTTTCCAGGCCGAGTTACATGTTCCCGCACTATCGGGTGTAGGAGATAAACAATTGGAAAATTTCTTAAACAAAAAATATATCGAGGAAAACAAAAAGCTTTTTGAACAGTTCGAGCAACAGATGTCTGAAGAAACCGAAGGCTATTTTGGAGTGGATACAAGTTATGAAATAAAAACGGAAACCGATCAAATCTTTTCAATCGCGCGCTATGAAGTGAGCACAGCCGGTTCTGCGACTGAATCTATTCAGCATGACACCATTGATAAACAAAATCATGTGTTGCTTACATTGCCTAGCCTTTTTATAGACGACCAGTATGTTGACGTAATTACTTCCTACATTTCAGAGGATATGAAACGGCAAATGGCTAGGGATCCCAATTTGATCTACTATCCGATGGATGAACCCGATGCCTATGTAACTTCTATTGATGCCAAGCAAGATTTTTATATTACAGCGCATCACACATTGGTCATTTCATTCGATGAATATGAAGTTGCTGCTGGTCTCATGGGGCCTGTAGAATTTGAAATTCCATCTGAGATTCTAAAAGACTTACTAGTAAGCGATGTTTATATCCGTTAACTAAAGGGGCTGTTCGGAAAATCAGCAGGGTCTGATTTTCTGTAACGGCCTTTCTTTTTATGAAAACAATTAGCTTGTTGACCGATAAAAATGGTCGGCTATTTTCCACTATAGACAATGAGTAATCAAATCAGAATAAAAGTTATTTTGAATAGTATTAATTCCTGTCTTTGTACAGTAATTATTAAGAAAAAAGAAGTCAACTCAAGACTGAATAATCTTAATTTTTATAAAAAAATAAATAAATAATTATTCGTAAATAGTTTAAAAGTTTTCTAGATTCTGTTGACAACATCACTACCGCTTTACTAATATAGTAGAGGAACAAGCTCGGCAGTCGACACATACAACTAGACGTTTGGATCTTTCCAAACAGACAAAGGAGTTCAATCAGATGAAAACGTTTACAACATGGGTTGAAAATACGTCCAATTTTATATGGGGGCTTCCCATCATCATCTTACTAATTGGCGGCGGAATTTTCCTGACGATTCGTCTTGGCTTTTTTCAATTTATTTATATGCCACACATTATTCGTCAAACGTTCGGGAAAATTTTATCAAAGGGTGCAGGTGACGGAACGCTCACTCCGTTTCAAGCTACAACATCTGCTCTAGCCTCTACAATGGGTGCAGCGAATATAGTCGGAGTGCCTGTAGCGATCGCTTTAGGTGGTCCAGGTGCGATTTTCTGGATGTGGCTAGTCGCTTTAGTAGGAATTGGAACGAAATACTCGGAAGTCGTTCTTGGTATTAAATACCGGGAGAAAAACAAAGAAGGAAACTATGTCGGCGGGCCGATGTATTACATCAAAAAAGGACTAGGTTGGAAAAAAGTTGCGTATGTTTTCGCTTTCGCTCTTATGATTGAAATTATTGCGAGTACGATGGTTCAATCGAATTCTATTGCGACGACAATTGAATCAGCATTTGGCTGGTCTCCACTGATCACAGGATTGTTCGTTGCCTTGCTAGTAGGTCTCGTATCATTTGGCGGTATTAAAGCTATCGGACGGGTGACTGAGCGCTTGATCCCCGCGATGGTTGTTATCTACATCGTAACAGCTCTTATTATTATCGGATTCCATGCGACAGAAATACCTGCTGCTTTCGGATTAATCTTTACGTATGCATTCCAGCCTGTTTCTGCAGCTGGTGGCTTTGCGGGAGCTGGTGTCGCAGCAGCTATTCGCTGGGGGCTTGCTCGTGGACTATATTCCAACGAAGCCGGTATGGGTACTGCACCTATTGCACACTCCGCTGCAGTCAATAATCACCCAGCAAAACAGGGATTCTGGGGAGTGTTTGAAGTTGTAGTTGATACGCTAATCGTTTGTACAATGACAGCTCTAGTCATTTTAACGACAGGTGTTTGGAAGGCAGTAGATGCCGATCAGGCGTCTACGATGGTAACTGAAGCTTATAGCACAGTATTTGGCGCAACACTTAGCGGTATGATCATTTCACTCGTATTGTTCTTATTCGTCATTACTACTATTGTAGTCATTGTCTATTACGGTGAAAAGCAAGCAGAGTTTTTATTCGGTCTCGGCTTCTCAAAAGTGATGAGAAGCGTCTACATCGTCGCGATCGTTGTAGGTGCGCTTGGTGGATTGCAGTTCGTATGGCAATTCCTGGATTTACTGTTAGCGATCGTTGTCGTACCGAACGTAATTGCTGTTCTATTCTTAAGTGGTAAAGTACGTGAAATCACAGACGACTACTTTAAGAATGTCTATCCAAAAGAACGTAAAAATAAAAAAACTACGTAATATATGCATGTTTAAAAAAACTGGGGCTGTCCAGAAAGTCAGTGAGAACTGAGTTTCTGTGACAGCCCTTTTTCCCATGAAACGAATAGAAGAATCTTCTCTTCGCCGTTCCTTTCCGTTCCACTCGATGTCTTGCTTCAATAGGTACAAAAAAATCGCCCTTTCTAGTAGAATAAAGTTACCAAACCCACTCTACGAAAGGACGATTTTTATGCGCAATCCAAAGATTATTACGAACAGTATACCACAGAACAGCTCACTTTTTCTATAGAAAATCTGTTGAAAGTAGCGGGCATCCGCCGGCTACTTTCAACTATGAACGACTATAAACCAAAATCAGGCAGAGAAAACGAATCGTTTTTCTCTGCCTGGTTTATTTTAGGGACTTGTTGGACAGCCACAGTTTTTATATACCAAGATTTCCATTCATCATTTATATGTCAAAAAGCCTGTTAATCATCCAAAGAAAGGAGTTGACCTTTGTAAATTAGGTGCTTTTATTGAGTAGTTGTAGAGAGTATGTACTCATTAGGATTCTCCCTACAGAACCGGACATTTTCCTGAGATCGACTCCGAGAGGTTCGCCGTGGCGGAGGCCGCTTCAAGTCAGCCTTACTCTATTCAATCGCCATAGTCAAAATCACTTTTAGATAAATCAATGAGTGAATTATACATAATATAGTTAATCAACAGGCTTGGATAGAAGTAGTGTTCCGTTTAGGCCTTCTTAATAAAGCGAATGTTCTAAAGCCTTTAATGCAACTTATATAGTAATAGAACGTTGACAGACGTTTTTAACTATGTGATGATTTTGAAAATACATATTTCTATAGTCAGTTCACTTACCTGAAGCAAAGTACTAGCTTATGTATTGCACTATAAAAAGATTGAAAGGATGATTTTTTTACATGTTATTGTCGAAATTACCTAGAAGAAGTTATACACACGGGCATACACCTATTGAAAAGTTAGATCGACTGTCTACACTATTAGGCGGACCAACGATCTACATTAAACGTGATGATTTGCTAGGCCTTGCGGGTGGTGGAAACAAAACAAGAAAGTTGGAATTTTTACTAGCAGATGCGATAGCGCAAGGGAAAGATACAATTATCACGTGCGGGGCCCTACAGTCAAATCATTGCCGCCTAACGTTAGCCGCGGCTGTGAAAGAGGGATTGAAATGCCATCTCATACTAGAGGAAGGTGTAGACACTTCTTATAATCCCGATGCTAACGGCAATAATCTATTGTACAAACTACTTGGAGCAGAGCAGATTAGAATAGTGCATCACGGTGCAGATTTGAACGCAGAAATGAACAAAGTGAGTGAAGACTTAACAGCTGCAGGTCGGAACCCTTATGTAATCCCTGTTGGTGGATCCAATGAGTTAGGTTCTGTCGGGTATGTTGCATGTGCACAAGAAATACTCCAACAAACGTTTGACAGCAATCTTGTAATGGATCACGTAGTGGTTGCAAGTGGTAGCGGTGGTACTCAAGCCGGCTTGATCGTCGGTTTTAACGGGAACAGCGCACCGATTAAAGTAACTGGCATTAACGTTTCCAGACCTAATGAAACACAAGTTCCAAAGATTATAGAGTTAGTAAAGAAGACAACCCGTTTTCTACAGATACCAGAAGACATTACTGCAAATAGTGTGCATTGTTATGACCAGTATGTTGGTGAAGGCTATACAATTCCAACTAACGGCATGATAGAAGCTGTACAAATGCTTGCGAGAACAGAAGGCATACTATTAGATTCAGTGTATACTGGTAAAGTGATGGCTGGTCTCATAGACTTGATTCGAAAAGGCGTCTTTACGAAAGATCAGAACGTGCTTTTCGTCCATACGGGAGGCTCTCCTTCTCTCTACGCAAACCATACATTATTTAACGATGACTTGTTTGTACTATAACTACTCTTACCGACTAAAAGCGAGGATCTGTAATGATTATCCCATTCACAAAAATGCACGGCATCGGAAACAACTATATTTACCTTAACTTGTTTACACATACGTTTCATGAATCAATCTTTCAAAAACTAGCAATAGATATTTCTAACGTGAATACAGGAATTGGATCAGATGGGCTCATTCTCATCCATCCAAGCGACGTAGCAGATGTCGGAATGAGAATTTTTAATAAAGATGGCTCAGAAGGACAAAGTTGCGGCAACGGCTTACGTTGCGTAGCAAAGTACGCATACGAAAACCATCTCGTCAAAGACAAGATATTTCAAATAGAAACAAAAGCTGCACTTGTTACGGCTGAAGTGCTCGGGAGCCGGGAAATGGTGGAACAAGTGACAGTCGATATGGGACCTCCCCTATTGAAAAGAAGCCAAATCCCTATGCTCGGTCCAAGCAATGATCAAGTAATCGGAGAAGACTTCCAAATAGCCGAACATCATCTTCAAATAACTGCAGTATTTATAGGAAATCCAAATGCTGTCTTTTTCGTAGATGCTATTGAAGAGGTACCGTTGCAGAAATTAGGTTCTTTGATCACGGAAGATCCACGCTTCCCTGAACGGACAAATGTCGAGTTTGTTGAGATTGTTTCTGACAAGGAAATAAACTTTAGAGTGTGGGAGAGAGGCTCAGGCATTACTGAAGCTTGTGGAACAGGTGCCTGTGCAGCAGTTATTGCATCTACTTTAAACGGCTTTGTACAAAGAAATGCTGAAATTACCGTCCATTTAAGCGGTGGAGATTTACACATTACATGGGATACTACTGGCCATGTTTTGATGAAAGGTCCTGCCGAAACAACTGCAGAAGGAATCTTTTATTGGAATGAATGAGGTAATATGTTTGACGAAGCTATGATGGGGAAAGATCCATCACCTTACATATATCAGCTGTAACAAACAACTATAAGTACTTTCATAAGAAAAGGAGCTGTTATAGATTGAGTAAATTAAAAGCCTACAGGTTTCCCCTCATTTTATTATCTTCAATAATTATTGGATCCATTATTGGATTAATTTTTGGTGAAAAGGCAAGTGTTATTAAACCGTTTGGGGACTTGTTTTTAAACCTACTATTCATGGTCGTCGTACCTCTCGTGTTTTTCTCTATTGCGTCTGCAGTTGCTAATATGGACAGTATAAAAAGGCTAGGAAGAATTATGGGGACTATGTTGACTGTATTCATTATTACGGGCATACTCGCATCTATTACGATGTTAGCGGCTGTTATTTTAGTTCCTGTAGGAGTTGGCGTCTCTATTCCTCTAGAAACACCAGAAAACGTAGAGCAAATTGCTTTGGCAGATCAACTTGTGAACACGTTTACTGTTCCTGACTTTGTTGAATTATTTTCTCGTAAAAACATGTTGGCACTGATTGTATTTTCCGTCATTCTGGGCACTGCTACTGGTTTGTCGGGTGAAGCCGGGAGACCGTTTGCGCGATTTTTAGAAAGTGGCTCTGAAATTTTCATGAAAGTTATCCAGTTGATTATGTACTATGCACCTATTGGGTTAGGAGCTTACTTCGCGGCATTAATTGGTGATTTTGGCGGCGAGCTCATAGGTGATTACGCACAGGCATTTATTCTTTATTACCCAGTAGCTATTTTATACTTTGCGATTGGATTTACACTATATGCGTTTATTGCAGGCGGAAAAAAAGGAGTTACTCGCTTTTGGAAAAACATTTTAGCACCAGCAGCTACGGCTCTCGGAACAGGAAGTAGTTTTGCGGCTATGCCAATCAACTTACAAGCAGCGAAAAAGATTGGGGTACCAAAAGATATTCGTGAAACCGTCTTACCGCTTGGGGCAACGATTCACATGGACGGGTCTTGTTTATCAGCCATCTTGAAAATCGCTTTCGTATTTGGCGTGTTTAATATGGAGTTCACTGGAATCAGTACATTCCTAACCGCGATTGCAATTGCCTTATTATCAGGTGTGGTAATGAGTGGGATTCCAGGTGGCGGATTTATCGGCGAGATGGTGATCGTAACGTTTTACGGCTTGCCAATACAGGCACTTCCTATCATTTCAGCAATCGGAGTAGTAGTTGACCCTCCGGCTACGATGGTAAACTCTACGGGTGATACAGTCGCAAGTATGCTGGTCACACGACACTTGGAAGGAAAAGACTGGATCGATCAAACAAGTGTAGAGTAATAAATAGAGCACTATAAAAATTCCGTATCCACGGTTGACTGGATACGGAGTTTTTCACGTTGTACATTATTAGTTATTTGTTTTTACTTTTCATTAATTGCAAATCAATATACAGCTGGCAATTACGGTTAAAATCATCGAAAGTGATAGAAGTCAATTGCATAATTTGTCGTAACCGGTATTTTAACGTGTTGGTATGAATAAACAGTTCGTCTGCTGCAGCTTTAATCCGGCAATGCGCTGTTAAATACACTTCCAAAGTACGCAATAAATCAGCTTGACTGTCTTGATCTTTACGTTGAAGAATTAGTAAATCTTTATTCACATAATGCTCTTCTTCAACAGCTTCTGAAATAGTTTGTAAATGACGTAGGACACCGAGCTTCCGGTATAAGACAGGAACTGTAGAAGCATCTCCTAAAAATTTTGCTGTCTGTATTACTTTTTGAGCTTCTACATAACTGTTTCTAAGTTGATGCAGACCATTATATACTTCTCCAATCCCCGCGTAGATAGAAAGTGATTTGAACTGATTGAGCACTGTACGCACAAGTCTTTCCATCGTCGTCGATAGATCAGCGGGAGAAGAACTGGTACCCATTATGCACACGATAGACAATCCATCTGTAAATAACACCGCCTGTTCATTAAGCGCACTGATGAATAGCGAAGTGGTTTCTAGCAGTTCAGCTACTCTTTTTTCGTCTTCTGGCAAAAGAGAAAACATTGCCACTGCGAGTGAAGTTGGAAGCGTGCCAGGTAAAAAAGCAGCTTCTTTCGTAATTTCTTCTTTTGTTTGGAATGTATGGTCTAACAACTTCTTGTAAAAACGAGTCGTCTTTTCTTCTTCTCTCTCTTTCAGGTGGCTTTCCTGATGTAACAGTCGTCCTATATGAATAGAAGCTTCATCTAAAAAGGTAAGCTGTTCATCTGGTAACGGTCCATCTGTTTCACGAACCCAAATATAGCCATAGACACGACCGTTATATGTGGCGCTCACTACCGTACGTGGATTGAGACCAATGCTTTCCATGCGCGGTACACGAAAAGGTCCCTTGACAGTTTCCAATTGATGAATGATACCGGCGTCCATAAATGCCTCTACTATTGAAAGGGGCCACTGCTTCGTAAATATCGTTGACTTATTCGCGTCATCAAACAACTCGATTTGTTGTGAACTGTACGCCAATAAGGAAAATTGTTTGTTCTCAATAATAATAGGTTTTTGAAGAAATATGCTCATGAGTTCGGCAATATCGTCTAGGTCGGTCATATTCTGTAGTTTTTTCATTAACTCGCTCATGGGGGCTCATCCTTTACTGCATATTCTGTATTCACCTTCCATCATACTGCGAATTGAAGAATGTGTATAGTTAAGCGAAAAAAGCGAAGCAACAGGTCATTCACCCGTTACTTCGCTTGCTATATAAGTTGAGAACAGTTGCTTTATGTAAAATGGGGTAAGGCTGACTTGAAGAGTCATGCAGCTTGCGCTTCCAGACGATACGCTTTCCGGAGGGGACGCGGTGGACCCCGCAAAAGTGCACTGCGGGTTACACCTGTCGTCCTTAATCCTCCCGGAGTCGATCGTCTTCCAGCGCAAGCCATACTTAGTGTGTGCAAGACAGGTTGATCACTCTTTGTAGGTAGTGAAAGACCAAGTAAATAGACTTGTCTGATACAATGCGATAGTTTTTATAGTTAAAAAGTGGTGACGTATTACTAGCTACTATGACTGTTTCGATGAACTGAGCTGAAAAAGCAATGACTCTATATGCATTCACTCAGGCAATCCAAAGCTTCACCACACAGTTTAGGAAGCAGAACTTACCATACTCTATTTCTGGACGAACACGAACTGACTTACGGACACAACCTCAAGGATTCTCCCGGAAGAACCGGCGACTCCTGGAGGATCAGTGCGACAGGCGTAATCGCCAATGCACTTCTGGCGAGTCCGCCGCGCACCCTCAGGAAAGCGTCCGGTTCTGTAGGGAGAATCCTCACACGTACACTACTTTTCTGCACTGCACTGGAGAAGTCACTTCCGCCACTCCAACTTATGGACGAACACCAACTGACTTCCCGACACAACCTCAAGGATTCTCCCGGAAGAACCGGCGACTCCTGGAGGATCAGTGCGACAGGCGTAATCGCCAATGCACTTCTGGCGAGTCCGCCGCGCACCCTCAGGAAAGCGTCCGGTTCTGTAGGGAGAATCCTCACACGTACACTATTTTTCTTTACTGCAAAGGAGAAGTCACTTACTCCACTCCAACTTCTGGACGAACACTAACTCCCTTACCCTAGTCAAAAGCATCTCATTTCCAAAAGCCAATTCGTTCCTTCGAATAAACAACAGATTTGATATATTATTTATCCTTCTGCAATAACTCCATCGCATCCGTAAACTCTTTGTCGATTTCCGCATTCGGACGATACGTCAGCAAACTGACAACATACGTAACGACGAAACAAATAATGAAACCTGGTACAATTTCATACAATGTTGTTTTAAGTATGTCGATATTTCCCCAGATCAAGACTGTAACCGCTCCTGCAATAATACCTGCAAGCGCTCCTTTTGCCGTAATCTTTCTCCAATACAATGAAAGTAAGATGATTGGTCCAAATGAGGCTCCGAATCCTGCCCAAGCAAACGACACGATGCTCAAAATTGATTCGTTATTCGGCCATGCCAAGAACATCGCCACGATCGAAACGATCAATACTGCCATCCGACCGTAGAAAACATACTGCTTATCTGATGCATCTGTTTTAATTACTGCTTTGTATAAATCCTCGATTAAAGCAGAAGATGTTACGATCAGTTGGGATGAAATCGTACTCATAACAGCTGCTAAAACAGCCGCCAATACTACCCCGCCGATGAACGGGTGGAAAAGGATCTGACCGAGCACGATAAATACCGTTTCCGCATCTGCAAGTGTCGTATTATTTTGTTGGTAGTACGCGATACCGACGAGTGCCGTTCCTACCGCTCCAAACAAACTCAAAATCATCCAACCAATACCGATGCGCTTAGCTTTTTTAATTTCTTTCACTGAACTGATAGCCATGAAACGAACAATTATGTGTGGTTGACCAAAGTACCCAAGACCCCACGCTACTGCCGATAAGATACCGAGGAAAGAAGCCCCCGAAACAAAGTTCAGCAATTGCGGATCTACTGCACGAATACTTTGTGTTGTTTCTTGAAAACCACCTGTCAGAAAGAGACCAAAAATCGGAACTAGCAATAGGGAGAAGAACATAATAACGCCTTGCACGACGTCGGTATAGCTGACCGCCAAAAATCCGCCGAACAGCGTATAAAAGATGACGACAGCTGAAACAATCAGTAACCCAACGTGATAGTCCAAACCAAATGAACTAAGGAAAAATTTCCCTCCTGCTACCATTCCAGAAGAAACGTAAAATGTAAAGAAAATCAATATAACAATACCTGAAACAATACGAAGCAAGCGGGACTTGTCTTTCAAACGACTCTCCAAGTAACTCGGAATTGTAATGGAATCCCCTGAAACTTGTGTATACGCTCGCAGACGAGGTGCAACAAGAACGTAGTTTAAATACGCACCAAGTGTCAAACCGATCGCAATCCACGTCTCGACCAATCCGTTCATGAAAATAGCACCTGGAAGTCCCATCAATAACCAACCGGACATATCTGCAGCTCCTGCGCTTAGTGCAGTAACTAAAGGTCCGAGTGAACGCCCCCCCAGCATGTAATCAGTCAGATTAGACGTACGTTTATACGCATACCAACCGATAAAAATCATGGCAGACATATACACAACAATAGCGATTAACTGATACATTTCATTGGACATAGCGAAACTCCTTTCTATTTTTAATATTAACTACACTATAACATAGTTAATACAGAATATTTTGAAAAACAAAGGCTGTCACGCAAGCGATAGATTCATGACAGCCTCTAATTCAATTACATAATACTTCTACTGTAGTCTTAATTCGCCTTGAACATCCACAGTATAAATCTCGAGATATCCATATTATTTTTTCTTCGTAAGTCTGCCAAGTAAAAATGCCCCTGCCGTTAAGCCAATCAATACATTATTCTTTTTTGTAAATGTTTGTTTCACAACTAAATTCAAGTTTTGCGGTCTTTCAGCTAAGCGACGCATGAAATAGCCGTACCAGTCATTTCCAAACGGTACATACGTCGTAAAGTTATAGCCTTCTTGCGCTAGTTGCAATTGAAGTTCTTTACGGAATCCGTATAGCATTTGGAATTCATATTGTTCATTCGGGATATTATGTTCTTTAGCGAATCGCTTTACATGATTGATGACATGATGATCATGCGTCGCAATCGATGTAAATTTCCCATGTTGTAAATGCCATTCGATCAATCGAATAAAGTTCGCATCAATTTCTTCTTTCGTTTGATACGCATGCTCTTCCGTCTCTTTATACGCACCTTTTACAATACGCAAACGGAAATTTTTATACTTTTCGATATCATCTTCTGCACGATAAAAATATGCTTGAATAACTGTTCCTACATTATCGTATGTTTTTGACAACTCATCTAAAAGATCAAACGACGGCTGTAAGTGGAGATGATCTTCCATATCCAGATTGATAAAGATATCGTACTCGTTTGCTTTTTTCACAATTTCCGTCAAGTTTTCTAAACAGAAATCATAGTCGATATCAAGTCCTAGTTGTGTAGGCTTCAATGAAATATGAGCATCCACTTCTTCCGTATGAATCGCTTCAATCATTTGGAGAATTTGCTCTTTTGCTTTAATCGCTTCCTCTTTTTCAAAAACAAACTCACCCAAGTTGTCCACTGTACAAGAAATCCCATGAGCATTTAGTTTTTTAATGCTTTCAATCGTTTCAGCAATTGTCGTTCCTGCTACGACGTTTTGTGCACCTAGTTTTAAACCGTATGTCTTCGCTGCTTTGTTCAATAATTGGTTTTTAGATAAACCGATGAAAAAATCTTTTACTAATGGCATGATGCTATCTCCCTCGCTAATATATTTATAGTATTGATTAAGTGTGTTTAGTATGTAACCGCTTTCCTACTTTATTGTACACCCGACAAAAGACTGATGACAATGGCTACAAGCGACAAGAAAAAACCGCTCTGTTTGTCGGAAAGTGACAACAGTTGTTAAGGAACTGTTTTATTATTTATGAAGAAAACGTGGCTGGATCGTATATAAAAAAAGCCTACTACGTGCGCAGTGCATGTAGTAGGCTATTTGTATTCTCCTATCTAACCCAAAACTTCTACTTTATACTTTCGCTTCGCGGTATACATAGCTTGATCTGCATAATGGATAAGCGTCTGTCCATCTGTTCCATCTTCAGGAAATTGACTGACACCCATGCTAAGTGAAACTGGTATGTCTGAATAATTTCTGGAAATATATTGTAAGAACGACGATTTCACACTTTCAATAAATCGCTCCTGTTGGCTAGAATGTACGTCTCGTAAAAATAAAACAAATTCATCTCCGCCCAGTCGTGCAACTTCCCCTATATCATCTACTGCATGCTGCAATATACGTGCTATCACTTGAAGCAATTCATCTCCCGCTTGATGGCCGTACGTGTCGTTTAAACATTTGAAATTATCAACGTCTAGCAAAAACAAGCTAAGTGTTTTTTGTTGTTTTGCAGACGATTCTAACGCATTTTCTAAATGTTTAGTAAACAATCGGAGATTAGGCAGCCGAGTTAACGCATCATGATATGCAAGAAACTCGATTTCTCTTTGATACTGCTTTTGTAGCGTGACATCGTGAAGAAGTAAAAGAATGTGCATCTGATTCTCTACCAGTAAATAATCTGCATGTACAAGTAATGAAAATTCTACATCATTGGTCTCAATACTTAACGCATAATCTTTAATTTGACTTTCTTTCATAAGCTGATTCTTCAAGTCTTCGCTTAGCACTGAAAATAACTGTTCTTGCGAAAGGTTCAAACGATCAAGTAATTGTTTTGCTGCAGGATTGGCTTCATGAATTATCCCATGAAAGTCAAGAAGTAAAATGGCATTAGGATTTAACTGGAACAACTTTTCATAGCGCTTATCGTATAAATTCAAAAAATCATACTTTTTCATAATTCGTCGAAGGAAATAACACCAAACGATACCCGCATATATATAAGGATAAGGCGGTAATATATTTATGTATGGAAAAAAGCCTAATATAATATTTAGTGCAATTGCCACACATACTCCTATTAATAATTGGTGATAAATCGCCTGCTGTTCTACCAATTTCGTCTTCGATTTTGCAATCCATAAAGGAAGTAAAAACATACAATCTATTATAGTACTGACGATCATCGCTATATAATAACTCTCGTTGTAACTAGGATATTTCCACATTCCGACTTCAAAAAAATCTTCCGTATATATTATTTCGGCACCTGTAAAAATATTTATGACCACTACGATCAAAGGAATATAAAAGATATACGGATATAGAAAACGCGGCCATTTAGCATGTAAACCTGTAAATTTAATAATAAAGTGAAAGCACAATGCAGGAATAATAGATCCAACACTACTTAACCAAAGAGAAGAAAGAATAGGACTATATTTTATAGAGACTTGGTTTCTCACAAACTCTTCTACAAATAATAATAAAAAGCAACAAGCAATAAGACTTAATAGCACGTGCTCTGTTTTTCTTTTATTACGAAGGAGTATATCTGTTGCCATATATGTCAAAAACAAAATGGGTAATCCATGCGTTAGTAAAAGTAGTAGTGCCTCGTTTAACTCCATATATGTATTGCGCTCCCCTCGTAATTACATCTATATAAAATCCCTTTTTAAATCACTCCTATCTTAATCTTTTACAGGTAAAATTCTATTAGCGCAATAGGTATATAGCACTCGTATCGTATAGTGAATATAGTATATTAATAAAGACTAAAGTATCATTTTATTACGTGAATGATAAAGGTAAAGCAATGATAAAATTTGAGTAAAAGTTATTGAATGCTTACTTGATGAGGAAATTACATAGTCGATTCACTATTTTCACAAATGATTATAGAGTTAAAGTAAGACTATCAGAATTACATGGAAATATCGAAGAGCGAAGGAATAGCGGCTATGAAAAAGGTATCTGTGTAAGAAACATGATAGTTTCACGCACAGATACCCAAAAGGTTATTTTATTCAAATAACTTTATTTGTTCTACTTGATTTAGTCGTTCGAATTTCTCTGGCTCCAAGTCTCGCAAATAGGCAGATTGGATAGCCTTTTTTGTCGTCATGACTTGACGGTCGCTTCCAATCGCTTGGCGTAGGCGGCAACTGTAGACGACTGGGAAGAAATCTCGGAGGAACTTTCCTTCCGCATGTGCTGTCAATGTGATGATTTGAAAACCTAGTTGTTCTGCAATAAAAAATACCGGTGTGAGTACATGACTACTAGATGCTTTACCAAATGGATTATCTAAAATAACCGAACGGTGCCGCTTCATATGTGGTTGAATATGTTGCTTTTTCTCGGCTACATAATTGAGAAGGCCTAAAAAGAGAGACATATTTTTACTCCACTTTTCTCCACCTGACCAGCTATTTGATTCTTCCCACGTATATGCAGCGCGCGAAATCTTATTATCATTCGTCACTTTATGACAAGAAATTCGAATCGGTTTATTTTGAAGAACTACTTGCAGCAACTGACGTGAGTTCAACCATCTTTCCAAACGATTCCTCACTTTTATATGATCTAATTCCCCATCATCTGAACGATATTCTTCCAATTCCAATTGTGCTAGAATCCAATGGATATGTGAGCGCAAAAGTTGTTTCCCTTCATGATCTAGCCATTCAGGAACCGTAATGTGAAAGACTCGACGCCAGCTATCTTCTATTTTTACAGCTGTTTTTTTAGGAATTGTAAGCAATTCATTTCGCAAATTACGAATATGCGTACTCATATGACGAAGGAATAGTTCCAGTTCTTTATCATGAGACTGAATATGTTGTTCCGCATATTGTTCGGCTGTATGCAATCGTTTCTCTAACAGTTGTTTATAATACAATACATCTTGATAAGAACTTCTTGTTTCAATTCCTTGAACAGCCGTCTGTTTGAGGCGGCTATCCGTAATCGTTGTGCGACAAAAAGCGATATAATTCATACTCTCTTTATCCACCCTCAACATTTCCTCTTCATACATTTGACCTGAATCTTTTAAATCTTTTCGGACTTTTACTATTCTTTTATTGGCATGATAGCTAAAGTCCACCATTTCCTCGTTAGACAATTCGATTGCATTAATTTCTTCTAGTAAAAACTGATGAATGACTGCATCATTCTGCAATATCTCTTTCATCTTCTGCCAATGTTCCACTTGCTGTGAAATATGCAGTCTGTCACGTTCTAATGAATTAAAAGACTGTCTCCATGTTTGCCATGCCAGCTGTAATTCTTGATTTTCGATCGATAATGCTTGATGGAATTCTAACGGATCCTGTACCTCTGATTGTTTTACCTGCACACGCCCTTGTTGCCGATCGACTTCCCTTTGCTTTGTACGTTCCATTTTCTCTGCATCTTCTTTAGCTGCTTCGAGCGCAGGTAATTTTGCAGTACACGCTCTAATTCGTTCTTTCCCGTTGGAAGGGAAATCCCCCACGTCTTTCAAAATCATTGGATTGTCTAACGTAATACTTTCAATTTGTAGTACTACACCTTCCAATTGTTCCATTGCGCCTTGTAATTCACGTTTGACTACATTCTGTTCAGCTACTAAGCCTGACACTTTTCGTTCCCACTCTTCATACTCTTCCATTATAATTTTTATTGGTCGGTTAGAGAACATAGTACGTTCATGCTTTACTTTAGCAAAGAGCGGATGATCAATGACTTCTTTCGCAAGTTGTGCTTCTGTTTCCCGAATGATGCTTTCCGTATCATTCAAATCCTCCTGACGTTCATCAAGATAACGATCAGCTTTTTTCTTATCCTTTGTGAACGTAAGGATTTCCTCTTCGTAATACTTTTTTGTTTTTTCATGTTCTAATTTTTTTCGTTTTTTCTTCAAATAATTTTTAGCTTTTTCTATATATATCGTGAATCCCTGTAGCTCATTCGTTAAGTTATCGATTTGGTTTCTGTTATTTTCCATTTCTTGCTGGTAACTAGAAATTTGTTCCCGATTTTTAGTCATCTGTTTGTCCAACTCAAATTCTTTCCGTTGCAATTCATTCACTTCGAGTTGTAATTTCTGTTTATAACTGAGTGGATAACGTTGAATGAAGTGTTGGAATGCCTCATATAATCTCTTCCGTTGTTCCAGTTCCAAATGAAGACTTTTCCGAATTTCCGTGGCAGCTTCTGCTTTGTTTCGAATGTCCTTTTTCCATTCCTCGAATGCTTCACTAGTCAACGCGGACGTCCAATGTGCCGGTGTAATCCAGTCGACCTCATGACTTTTTCCTCCCTGCACAATAGCTGTTGCTTCATCTAATGTCAAAATATGTACAGGGAATTGTAATTCTTTTTGGCTATCCTGCAATTTCTTTAGTAGAGAAGGCTTTTCTTTTTCTATTGTGATCAAAGCCATTGCCCAAAACGGATAGTCTTCTGTTAAGGTCTCTTCCATTTTCAAGTTCATCATAAATTCGATACCCGTCTGTAAAAAGGAAAACTGGTTTTGCCAACGGTTCAATTGGTCAGCTAGAACTGCATCTGCAAAAAAGTATTGTTGGTCTTTATAGTCATCGTAAAGACGTGTTGCAGCACGTTCATCTGCCAACAACATTTCAAATTGACTAGTATATCTAATGATATCTTCCTGTACAGACTGTTCGATCGATTCTTGACGATCATAAATAGAATCAAGATTTGTCCACACTATTGATGACTCTTGCAACTTGGCTATTACTAGTTGCTCCTCACCCAGAATCTCCTTGACATGCATCTTCTTTTCCGTGAAATATCTGCGTACATCTTTCAATTGCTGTTGTTGATCATCCTGTTCCTCCACCGCTTTTTCCGAAAGTATTTTCAACTGTTTATTACGATTTTTCAGCCCAATGATTTTTTCATCCAGTTGCACATGCTCATTGTTCCACAGCTTTTGTTGTTCTTCTATCGAAATATGGGATTGATCGAGAAGAATTTCTTTTTCAACCTCCTCCATTTCTCTTTGTAAATTCGAAATCATTATACTTTCCGCATGTTCGTTTAAGCGACTTGTATCAATTTTTTTTTGTAAACTCTTAACGGTTTCCGTTTCTTGCTGTATATTATTTTTAATTTGCCGTAATTCTCCATTACTACTTTTCAACTTCTTTTCAAACGTTGCTTTCTTCTTTTCAAATGCTCCAGCAAGTTGTTGTCCCACCGCTTGGAATTGTTCAAGCGCGTCTTCAGATTCAACCTTTTCATCCCAAACTAGCAATTCTTGTTGTAAACGTTCGATTCGTGATGATAAAGCTTCCTGTTGTTGCAACTGATCTGCAAGTCGTAAGTGGTCAAGTTGTGTTTTGACCGCCCTCCATTTTGCTTCAGCTTTCCTTGACTCACTTTGCAAAGTACGTAACTGTTCTTCCAATTCCTTCAGTTTGTCTTGTTCGACAGCAATCGCAAGAGATTTTTCACGATGAGTCAGCACCTTTTTATCTACTTCTAATCCATCAAGCGCTACATCAGCTTCTTGCAATTCATCTTGGAAACTAGCATGCTCTTTATCGGCATATTGAGCATATGCTTTTGCGGTCATTTTGCTTTGCACGTAGACCGTTCTTTTCTGCTCTAGACGTTCAAAGTGAGTAGTTAACTCGTCCAACCGTGTCTGTATTTTACGATATTCACCTAACTTGTCTTGGAAATGTTTATATTCCTGAAATGAGTTCAAGCGTGATTCAAAACTAATAGCGAATTTATCGGACTCAAACCCAGCCATGCCTTCTTCAATAGTAGGAATTAGCAATCGATCGACCAATTGTCCAGTCGTTCGACAATCATCAAAGAAGCGTTCTACGTCACCTTCTCCGCTGTTGATCTTGACGATGCTTTCCCATTCAGAAGAAACGATATGGAAGTTTTCTTCTAAGTGTGCGATATAGCGTTCTTTCGTATCAAACGTATGGGCATTCATTTGCTGCTTGTCCATCTGATTGTAATAATCCTGCATTTCACCTTTTTCCGCCGGACGCTTCCCACGAATAAAGGGTAGGTTTTCAATGGAATGCGCGTCTTCCGAACTGTATTCATATACATATTTCAACGAATCTAAACTTTCCTTCGTCATAAAAAGTGTCACGCATGTCAATCCATAACGCCGCGGTTTTTCGCTTAATATCCATTCAATGGCGATATGCGCGGGTCCTTCATCTAACCGTAACGTGTCTTTCATTTTCCGATTCGCTACTTGAACATGCGGAATGATTGCTTGCAATGCTGTTTGAATAAAAACCGTCTTACCGCCACCATTTTCTAATACTACAGCCCCGTTATGTCCGTCAAAAAGAAAAACTTCGTCGTTATAGCGCTTGTCTCCATTTTCATAGACTACGTTTGTAAACCTAATCTTCGAGATTGTCGGCATCGCTTGAATCCTCCTTTTTTTCAGCTTCCTTGCGATAAAGAAATTCCAATATGCCACGGTTATAATCTAAATCCATAAAATAACGTTGAATGACGGTCTTTGCTTTTTCAGTTAACTTTATTTCGTTATTTCCGATATCTTGAACTAGTCCTTGGTCGACCAAGAAACGTCGAACCGTATCTAGAAAACTTAACCGGCTAATAGTATTGCCTGTTTGCTTTTTAGCCTGCTCTTTTAAATCGTCCATGCTGTCCCATTTGTCGATAATCGTCTGCCAGTTATAAGAGAATTCTAGAGAACATGATTTCAAATCTTCTACGTCATGCTCTTTCAACGTTTCTATTCGCTGTTGAACTGCAATAACCCAATCACTTATTTGAATGAAATCACGGGTCGGTTCTTGCGATAGATAACTATTGTAGAACTCGCCAAAAAGTACAAGTGTTGTGAAGTAAAGGAGATATAAATCCGCATTGGTGGCGCCTGACTTTAAATAGGTTTTTCGTAAGTACTCATTGCTTACATGGAATGGAGAATCGCCGACTGTCGGAATGAGCAATAATTCCTGACCGACCGTAATAAGATCACAACCGACACTCTTAACAAATTCATTGATTAGTCCACGGATCTTATCGTCAGCAAGATACAGATGATAATGGGTTTTCCCCGCTTTACCAGTAGTCGATAGAATTTGAAACATCTCAAAAGTTTGACGCACGGTTGCTGCTTCATATAACATCATCATCTACCTCCTCTATCTTTATTTCCATGTTCTGAATTGAATATCTTTTATGTGGTGCAAGAACATTTTTACATTCAACGACCTCCAACGTTCGATCTTCCAATAACCTCCGAACGCCATCGAGCACATGTGTTTCTTCGCTTTGCTCTTCATCATTCGGCAGTAATGGAGAACGATGATGAAGAAGTAAAAAGAAATCATAAAACATACGAGAATCGAGCATTTCTATGTATGAGGAGCGTTGAATATATAAGATGAATTCATCCAAAGTAATGGATTTTTCTTCTTCCATACATTCAAGGAGCAGAGAAAATAGTATGGTATATTGGTTGCGAATGAGCATGACATATTCCTCTTCTTCTTTGGATTCTACTTCTAAAAAGTCTGAGCCTTTAACATCTTCACGAATATCACGTATCTGCTGATCTGCAAACAATGTAAGTGGAGACCATAACTTCGCTTGTTCTAAAGATAAAAACGGAGCTACCAATCCTTTGATCGATTCCAAAGCGAGGGGTGTGCTAATCACACTTGAAGTAATGTCCTGGTCAAAGTTGAAGGAATCAATCCCCACAAAGTAGAGCGCTTCTTGAGCCGCTTGGAGTGCGCTCGTTTTCAACTCTGTACAAGCATGCAATAAGTCTGCATGTTGGTGATGGACTTCTTCTAAATGTGTTGAGATTTGCAGGATCAGCGCATAAGCTTCTTGTTCTTTTTTCGTATGATCCTTATAATACAGCCTCTCTTTTGTTTCATTGACAAATTCTTGCAATGCTTCGAATTCTTCATGTTCCATAGATAGACGCAGTAAAATATCTTCGATTAATCGAGAATATCGCTGAAATGTTTCTTCGGATGTAATATTTCTCTTCAACTCATGCGTTAAATGTAGGATGCGTTCTTCAAGCGATTCAACGTCGATTCTCATTTCATTTATTTGGCGTAAGGCCCCTTTGAATTCACCTTTTTCAAGTTGTTTTCGCAATAATAATTGATTGATTGAAAGTTGAAACTCACTATAAAACTCTTTTGTTGCGAAGACCAGTTCAAGTCCGTCATCGTCCAGTGTGTAATACTGAGTATTCGTTTTCACATCAAATGTATTTGCCTTGAAAAATGAAAAACTAATGATTTCCTCTTGCCCACTTTCCCAATCCATATAGGTAACGCTATAGCGCTTGCCCGTCGGAGGACGAAAAACTTGAAGCACATCCCGACTTAAACTTTCCCATCTGGCAGGAGAAAGTGCGTACACAGCACCAGTTTTCATTTCCAAAAACGCAGTTAGCTCCCTCACTCCCACTTTTGTATTTCGGATTAATTTCTGTTCAAAAAAATAGAGCAAGCAAAGAAGTCCCATTCCCGCGATATCAACTTTTTTATCCTTGTCATCCCGCATAGTTTTACGTTTTAAATCTTGAAAGGGCTCGAAAAGGGCGATTCGTGTGAAACGTTCTTTATATCCTGATGTTAGTTCGTAGGCATCCAATTCGCTTCCCTCCAAATCGTTTGTAATTCATTCGTTTGTAAAATTTCTTGCGGATAATACATACCATCAGCTAACGATTGCTCTATTTGCTGTTGTAACTCTTTCGGAAAATAGGAAGAAAATGCACCGACAGCTTCATTGTTTCGTGTTTGATTTTGCTTTCCACTTGGCGAAGGTTTAGAAAGTGCTTCTTCATAGAATGGTAATGCGGGCTGAATTTTAACTTTCTTTGATAAATTATACCAAATCGTGAGTCCCGCATAGTCAATATCGCCAAAATAATAAAAGCTATGTTCGCTGTTTAGTACAGGATATTGGTGGTGAAAGTTCTCTATACTTTTTACAATTTTATTCCCTACACCATAAATAAGTGTCGAGAAGTCTGTGTCTTGTAAGACGGGTAAGAGTGCTTGATAGGTGGTTTTATTTTCAATAATTAAGTGCATTTGCGTAGTCGCCTGTACTTTATTTGGATTGATTGCGAACATGAGTGGATCTGCAACCGGAATGATTAACAATTTACCCCAAAGTTCAATACGCTCCAAAACTTCCTTGCCTCCCAACTCCGTTATCCACTTTTCGTTTGATACCAATTCAAAAGAACGTTCTGGTGCTGCCGCATATGTAGTAGGTAATGATTGTCGGTTTAGGTAGGCATGAATAGCTTTCAGATAAGGATAATCTCCATGCCAGCGTTCAAATGGTAAGTTAAAATATGTTTCGATTCGTATGAATGGATGGAGTTGGATCCTTGCCGCCACAAGTTCTTTGTGAAATTGCTGTTGAAGCGATTGAAGATGGATACGATATCCGAGTCCCAAAGCAGGCTGTTTATTATTCGTTCCGTGTGATTTGATTGGTGTAAGGACATTGTCTGATTCAAGAGATAAAATAAGTTCCGAAAATGTCGCATAGTTAAGAGAGGAACAAAATTGTTCTAGTTCGTGTAATGTGACCGTTTTCTTTTTTAAATTTAGTAAAAATGTACGGATATGATTCTCCATTGAGTTCACCTTTTTTAACTGTATTTTAAATGAATAGATTTTGATTTTTCAGTTATAATTTCTAGTGCGTATTTTAATTCTATCATAGGTGTAATTGTCTTTCCTTGATATGTTGTACGTCTATTTTTAACGTGATCTCACTAGCAATTACGAAAAAAACTAGAGATTTAAAATCCCTAGTTCAACTACTTAGCTTTATTTTCCGTACAGTTCGGCCTTTCGAAACTCTCTTGTATTCATGCAAATTCACTAGCATCGCACAAATAAGTTCTTAATATTCTGTCTACACTTTTCTGTCCTTAAGGAAAAAAACGAAGACAGCTGAACAGAGACAGTCAACATCCATTTTTTCACTATACCTTTTGACTACTGTGACAGAAACGAATTGCCTCGTTACGGCACGCTTTTGCCTTCGATTTTTCGCAGCCAGATATGCGCGGACTTCCACAAAGACACCTTTAAATAGCCGCTGAACTGCAAGTAAATTCGCTCACTTTTTGTTTGTAACTGCGCTAGCACATTCAAGCAGTAGACGATCATCGCAAGATACACTTGGTTGTGTACGCCCTGCTGGTTTTGCGCGTAGAACTTCTTGATGTTCAAATGCTGTTTCATCCATTTGAAGAACAGTTCAATAGCCCAGCGCGATTTATACAGATCTGTGATTTCGTCGGCAGATAAGTCAAACCGATTTTGCGTTGTGCCCATCACAACCATTTCATCCGATAATACCAGGGTATCTTCTGGCAACTCGAAGTATTCGAGCGAACGGACAACTGCATTTTTCCGCAGACGAGAGACGAAGAAATACCCCTCATCTGTCATGAGGTCAAACCGTTCGTAATCCAAATAGCCGCGGTCGAACACATACAGACATTCCTTATCATCGACCAGAATCTCCAGTTGACCGCGGTCGTGTTCTTTGGCGTTCGTCAAGACCGCCTGATCAGGGTAGGAACAACCATTTTTCATAAACACAAGGCGTAGATGGAGCTTGATACCGGACTTCGTTTTTCGAAATTCTGCCCATCGGTGATGATTCAAGTTCAAAGGCAGCGTGCTGGAATCGATAATTTTCAGTGGAGTTGTCCGGTTGCGACGTGTCTGGAAATCAGTAGCGCAGTGGATCTGTGAGACCAAATCATGAAAAATGGCCTGAAAGAATTCCGTCGGCACCTGTCGTAAACGCCTGCTAAGTTGTGAGAAGCTGATGGAATCCAAGTTCCTGGCTTCCTGTAGTTCTTCGGAAAAGACACTGTCACTGACGGCGCGTAAACTTTCCGTCTCATGAAGCTGTGCGTACAAAAGTAAGTCCATAAACGAAGTCATATGCAGCTTCTTAGTATTGTGATCAAGACAATGAATCTGAACCTGTTCCGCAAATAGTTCATTGGAAATCGGTGTAGCCCATTCCATAAATACTGTTTTTCGTGTAATCTTATCCATGAGATTGTCCTTTATGTATGGATTTGGATGGATTACTGCCTCCAACCCATTATAATGGATTTTTTTATGGAAAAGAGTAAGTAAAGAGTATTCAGAGTTCGATGCTCCAACTCGTTATTTTAATGCGACACTAGTGATATATGATGAGTTAAATTTTCTGCATGGAAAGTAATTTTGCTTGTACCACACTTAGTCGCTGTCCGTTACAGGCGGCGACTCCTGCGGGAACAGCACGAGCCGAAGACCCTGGACTGAGCGCAGCGAGGGAAGCGGCTGAGGCCGTGCCCGCGGAAAGCGTCCGCCTGTAACGGACAGCAACTTTTTAAGATGAATGCAGCTTTTTATTCTCATCTTATATAATCACAGATTTATTCTTGATAGCTGTACGGTTAAGAATGTATTTGCACAAGTGTTTAATGATTTTTGCGGAACTGTTGATCAGTTTTATAAACAAAACTTAGATACTATCAATCTGATTCAAACCTATAAAAACTTAAGGAAAATGGTGTTAATTATTAAGGTACCAGGCCCTCACACAACTCAGAAATGATTTAGAATTGTATGCGGACTAGGTACCACTTATCTAAGCGTATATACGGAGACCGAAAGAATGAGCAAAGCGCAGCCGGTTTATTGGCAAGGCCTTGCAGTGTATTTTTCCCATCGGATAGCCTTCTTAACCAACTGTCTGTTAACGCAAATGAATTATGATCCCTGCCCACGCATCCCTGCAAAATCATAATTCCTTAAGCTTCACAACCATATCTAATCAACTCTTGAACTTTCAAAAATCGACCCCAGTATCGGCTTGTTTCCTCATCTTAACTATTCGCCATCATTTCATGTTACGAGGAACAATAAACGATACCTTCGTCCCCACGTCTTTGACACTTTCAATTTTTAACCCGTGACCAAATTGACGTATTAAACGGAGATCTGTGTTCAACAAACCAATGCCCGTATTACGGCTAGCAGTTTTCTTTAATATTCCCGCTACCTCCGATTTCTCCATGCCTACTCCATCATCTTCCACGGAAATTTCAATATGCGTATCAACTTGTGAAATTCGTATCGTTAGCCGCCCACCTTCTGGGCGCTTCATAATGCCATGATGAATGGCGTTTTCGACAAGTGGCTGAATCGTTAGTGAAGGAATAACGACTGCTAAATCTTCATCTTTCTCCCATATAACGTGCAATCGATCTACAAATCTCTCTTTTTCGATCAGTAAATAAGCCTGGATTAGTTCCAATTCATCTTCAAGTGGCACAAGTTCATTCAAATTAGTAAACTTAAATTTCCCGCGTAGTAACTGACTAAACGCACCTAAAACCTTTTGCATTCTTTCCAAATCAATCTCACTCAATGCCATAATTGTATTCAACGCGTTAAATAAGAAGTGCGGTCGAATTTGTGCTTGAAGCCAAGCCGCTTCGATTTGTAGTTTTTCCTGCATTGATTGTTTAACGTTCGTTAACGCTCGGACTCTCGACTTGAATTCCAATGCATCTATGGGCTTCTGAACATAATCATTTGCGCCTGCTAAAAATCCATTTTCAATATCTTTGGGCTGGCTTCTTGCCGTTAATAACAAAATTGGAAGTTCCATTATTGAAAAACGCTCTCGAATTTGCTTCGTTAAATCATACCCCGACATGTGTGGCATCATTACATCTGAAATAACCAAATCCCATTCTTTTTTGTCTAGTAAGATAAGCGCTTCGATACCATTTAAAACTGTTTTCACATTATATTTTTCAGCCGCAAGTATCGTATCAATGACTTGCAAATTAATTGGATCATCGTCGACAACAAGTATGCGTGGCCGCTCTAAATCAACTGCTACATGTTCTTCAACGATTGATTCTTCGAGATGCGTTTTCTTCATGTCACTTTCATCACTAAATTCCATCGAAGATTGTATTTGTGAATGCATGTTACTAATTGCTTCAGAATGAGCTAAAGGAATTTGGAAACTAAACGTTGATCCTTCATCCAAAACAGAATGAACTTGTAATATACTTCCATGGAGCATCACTAGCTTTTGGCTAATATTTAAGCCTAAACCAAATCCGCCATCTTCTCTGTTGCGTCCCTGTACATAGGGTTCAAAAATATTCTTAAGAACCTCTTTTTCCATCCCAATACCCGTATCAGAAATTGATATTTGTGCTTTCCCCTCTTGAATAAATGTTTGGATTGTAATCTCACCATGATTTGTAAATTTAATAGCATTGTGGAGCAAGTTAAAAACAATCTGAGTGAGCCGCTTTTCATCAGCGACAATTAATGGGAAATCATTCGGAATTTTATTAACCATTTGAACTGGTTTTCCCTCTACCATATACTCCAGCATATCAATGACACCTACAGTAACTGCTTGAAGTGAACAAGGCCCAGGCTCCAGTTTCGGATTTCCTTCTTTTAAATGAGTCATATCAAGCAATTCATTAACCATTACTGACATTCGGCGGCTGACCGATATAACTGCCTCTAAATCTTTAACACTTCTTCCTTGTAATGCGGACTGTTCCCTTTCAAGAATTGCTACGGACATATTTAAAATACTATGTAACGGATTTCTTAATTCATGGGACGTATTTGCCAAAAATTCATCTTTTACTTTATCTGCCCGTTGAAGTTCTTCCGCAAACTGATTCGTATCAAGATGCATCTGATGGTATTGCTTAAACCAAACACCTGCGAAACAAATAACAGCAATAATTAGATCGAATGGGTAATAAACTACTTTTAAACCTGTATTCAATGAATATGCCCACCAACCGATATGACTCGCTAAAGCCACACTTGACAGCGCTAACCAAATCCCACCGCTATATTCTTTCTTCGAAATTAGTAGAGCCAATGCGGTAATAGCCGCTGATAAAATCACATACGACAAACTAACTGTCGAAGCAAAATCCAGCGATTCTAGCGGTAAAATCATCACAACTACAATAATGCCTATACTAGCGACCGTGTAGATCGGTAAAAGTGGTTTGAATAATGATTGAATTTGCGGCTTTACACAATGGACCATCGCCAAACCAAAAATAATTAAAAGAGAAAATGACAGTTTAAATGAACCTGTGTAATTCATCTCGATATATTGTAATAATATCTTTTCGTCGCCGCCCATAATATTTGAGATTGAACTTGCGATTAACATTAATGCGAAGTAAAGAAGGCGACGATTTCGAATGCCTATTATAAATAATATACAAGCAAATAAAGCATGAACGAAAAAAATAATTGCGGTAATCACTTGTAGCAGAGTCGATAGTTTTACATCTGCTAAAGTATTCTCCTCGTAACCAAATTTAATCGAACGAACGAGCCCACTTGAACGTGGATCCTCGAAGTTTGTTGCTTGTAAAATAATCTCGATAACTCCCTCTTCATCTGCCCGAATAGAAGACGATGAATAGGGAACATTTAATGCATGAGCATCTTCTTTGTTGTCCGCAACTTCTCCCGATCTCCCCGAAAATAACCCATTAATATACAAGGCGGAGGAGCTACGGACACTTGGAACCTGTATCCCATAAGTTTGATCTTGATCGGGAGTAACTAAAATTCGTAGGTGATAGGAGCCGTATCCATATGGACTTTGATTTTCTGGATTCAACACTTCCGACCAATCTCCCGGTGTATGTATATAACGCTCTGCCACGCCATCGCTGGCCAATGATGCGGTTGTTATATGTTCATAAGGGAAAAATCCCCACTCACCATTCAATGATATTACATTTTTATCCGAAAAATCCCACTCACGTAAATCAAGCACCCCACGCTCAATAATTGGATTTTCTCCCGTTTCGTTAAATGTTTTAATCCACTGTAATCGAAAACCTGTTAGTAATAACGCAAATAAAAGGACAACAACAATCATTAATCCTCTACGCCACTTTTTTGTGAATGTCGCCAATTGCATTCACCCCCTTCATATTAAAAATAGCCGTCTGCTAATCTATATCCCTGATTATTCACCATTCCATATAAAATCCCACTCAAAAGCGTTTGAGTGGGATTTTCCTTTTCACCTAAAAGATGAAAAAAGAATCCGTTTCTGATATGGTTATTGCGACTAAACAAAATACCACAGAAAGGATTCTTATGATGTTTACTTTAACGCAAAACATCCTACACTTCAACCGTTCTATTAAATTATCCTCCAACACGGGCGGTGTCATCTTCCGAGAATTCGATGAAAAATTGGGTTTCTCTCAAACTATCGCAGATCATTTCCAACTTGCCGATGAACGCACATTTTGTATTCATAAAAAAGACAAGTTGCTTCAGCAGAAGATCTATCAGCTGATTGCCTGTTGTCACGAAGACGATGCCGCGGATGATTTGACCACAGTTCCCGTCTTTACACAGATTCTCGACAAGTCGGCCCTAGCTTCCCAGCCGTCCATGTCCCGATTTTTTCGTTGATTTGATCCAGAGGCAATCGACCGTCTCCAGATGGCGAATTAAGATTTACTAGACCGAGTTCACCGTGCACGTCAAACAAAGGCAATGATTGTGGATCTTGGCTCATCGCATGCTGATACATACGGTCAACAAGAAATGACCGCTTACAACGTGCATTATCAGACTATTGGGTTTCATCCGTTGGTCGCATTTGATGGCTTGACCGGCGATTTTCTGCAATTAAATTGTTGATACTAACATATTAACAAAGCCATGAATGAACCAACTTGACAATATCGAGCCGTTGGATTGCTTTTCATTGATCCAACCTAATAAATAACCAGCTACAGTAGTAATGAACATAATAACTATTATACCTAATGGCTCTACAATAGATGTAAATAATATACCATGAACGAATCCGAACAAAAGCCCCTGTATAGTGTTTCCTAATTGAAAGCCAAACTTATGCGCAAAACTTTTTGTTAAAAACCCTCTGAAAAATAGTTCTTCCGAAAATACTGTTTGTAAAAAGGAATATATTAAAGCTAGAAAGAACGCAGATATTCCTTGCCCTGAAAATTAATTGGTTGCCATAGTAGATTCATCGACAAAAAATGTAATGGCCAAGAGAGATGGAAATATCAAAATAACAGATTTGATAGCACTTCATCCAGTAACAGATTCTTAATTTCAAAATCAATATTTTTAAAGGCACTGTTTAATAAAAGGTACCAAGTTCCCAAACAACTCTCAGAACCGGTACCTTTCGTTTCAGTATTTATCTCTTAAATAGATTGGATAAAAACGCAACAACTCTCAAGCGACCTGCTATAAACATATCATTTAATAACCAGCTCACTCATCGTAAAACTCTTACGCTCTTTCTGGAGATACTTGAAAAAGAATTCTTTCTCTATCCCCGTCAGCTGTGTCAAAAATTCTTGATCCACTTTTAATTCATCCAACAAGTCCGATAGTGTAATCAGTCCTTTTTCAAATACTAATTGTAATACGCTTTTCACTTTTGTTGGACGATTAACTAGAATTTTATCATCCAAAGGTTCTATTTTTTTATATCCTTTTTTATTAATGGACATAAAGAAATAACGGTACTGCTGGTATTCCATTAACCCCAATTTGTGTACTTTCATCGCGATGGCTTGCAAAGAGACTTCCCATTTCTCTTTTAGCTCAAGATAAGCATCGGGGTTAGAGACTTTCACTATATCTGTACAATCTTTCTGAAACTCCTCTGGCATCAGGAATGCAGAAGCAAAGCTATTCGCCTCGTCTTCTAACATCCTATAAGAACTTTTATCTTGCATACTGAATTCAACTTTATAGTGCAGTAACAGATGGCCTAGCTCATGCGCCAAATCAAAATTTCTTCTGGCAGCAGACTTTTTTATGGTTCCTAACATAATATACGGTCGATCATCTTCCGTCCAAAGACTGTAAGCATCAATCGTTTCTCCAATTTTCTTTTCAAAAATGAAGACTCCTGCTTTTTCTAATAAGAAAAGAAAGTTTTGATTTGAATTCTCAGGTAGACCCATCGTTTGGCGCGCCAAGTTTGCGATAAAGTGGATTTGGTTTTCACGATTCACGTCAGGATTTTGTTGCACATACGCATACGCTTCATCACGCATCTTTAGCAACAAGCTTGCTGGATAGCTAATTTTAGACTCAATTCTTTTTAAAAATTCATCTAAAAAACGAATATGCAGCAATTCACTTTGTGTTTTACTCAATGAATTGACGGTCTCAGAGCGATAGGCAATATGCTGCACTTTTATATTCTCCATGTTACTTCTGCTCAATAAGTCTTCCCTATAAAAATAAGAAGCTTTCACATGAAAAATCGTCTTTAATTGATTTACGACATCTAACTTTGGAGATGTATAGCCATTCTCGTACTGCCAAATTGCTTGTTCAGTCACTCCAACTTTCTTAGCCAACTGCCCCCTGCTCAATTCATTCATTACACGGATATTGGTTAAACTCTTCCCGATAAACAAGGTGGCACCTCTTTTCTATTTATTTCAGCTTTGCTGTTCCTCTGCACCATCAATTACAATTCCAAATGCTGCAGCATCTACTATTCCTTCAGCTGCAATTGTTTGTGTGAGGACATCCTTTAAATCATCTTCAATTTCAAATTGGTGACTAGGTTTAGTACCTATATAAGATGTTAAATCACTAATTAAGTATGCTTTATTATTTGCAGGGTTAGGCAGCCATATTCTAATTTCACCTATTCGATAATCTTCGTCAATAGTATATGTAGCAATATAAAATTTATCAAACTCCGTATGCATTCCTTTTGTATCTTCATCTTTTAGTATAATAGGTTGAAAATCTTCCAATAACTCTAATTGAATGGATTGTCGAGTATAGTTTGCAGGAACCTCATTAAAATTCAGTCTAGAGTTAATATCCATCAAATTCGTCATGTATGTCGATCTTTTTGTCCGGGCGATACCTTTTGCATCTTTGCCTTTATCAACATCATCCAAATTGAAATATCTTGAGTTTTTCACAACAAACAAGATCTTTTCATCCTTATTAAAGAATTGTAAATATTGCCAAGTCATGCCTGCTTTAGCTACTGAACTTTTCACCCCATGTTCTTTGCAAGCCTGCGCAACATAATGATCTATGTGATTTCCTTTCACCCAAGCATAAGCACCATGCACTTCCAATTCTCTGGCTTTCTGACGCCGGACTTCTAAGTAATCACGATACCCTTCTATTATTCCATCCACAATGCTTTCGTTTAATTGCTCAGGTAAATTATAATTTTCCACCTTTCCTACACCCCCATGTATTTTTATAAATATTTATTACTTTTATTAAATAAAATATGATTTTCATTTATTATACTTAAAGTTATGACTTTATGAAAGACAAATTAGCACGAGTAATTTTAAGTTTTCATTACAATACTTTTTACAGCATCCCCTCTCAAAATATGAGATAATACAATTAACAGAACGAACGTACTATATACAAATCGAGGTGTTTTCATGAAACCGGTGATCCTAGCCGAGAAACCGAGCCAAGCCAAAGCCTATGCCGATGCATTCACTACACGAAAGCATGATGGCTATACCGAAATCCAGCCATGCGAGATCTTTCCTGAAGGTGCGTATATTACGTGGGGTGTCGGGCACTTAGTCGAACTGAAAGAACCCCATGCGTACAATTCTTCTTGGAAACGTTGGTCGCTTGGCAGTTTACCTATTTTACCGGAGCGCTATGAATTTCAAGTATCGCAAGGGAAGTTTAAACAGTTTCAAATCGTCAAGAGACTTATAAAAGGGACCGATCGAGTCATTAATGCGTGTGACGTGGATCGCGAAGGTTCGAATATTTTCTATTCTATCTACTACATGACCGGTGCGCGTAATCAGTTAATTCAGCGACTTTGGATTAATTCACTCGAAGCCGATGAAGTACGTAAAGGCTTTGAGAATTTACGGGATAATAAGAAAGATTTACAGTTATATGAGGAAGCGAAAGCCCGTCAAATTAGTGACTGGCTCGTTGGAATGAATGGTTCGCGGATGTATACCCTGTTATTGCAGGCAAAGGGAATTCAGGAAGTGTTTCCTATTGGGCGTGTGCAATCGCCAACAGTGTATTTAATTTATCAGCGCCAACGCGAAATTGAGACGTTTGTTTCTGAACCGTTTTTTGAGGCCGAAGCTATTTTTACTGCGGCGAATGGAACGTATAAAGGGAAAGCTAAGTTAAAAGAACCAAAGCGAGAATTGATTGCGGAAGCACTAAACAGCCGCAATATTACAAAGCGAACACCTGGTACAATCACGTCTATTACACATACCGACAAACGTACACCACCGCCACAGTTGCATTCTCTTTCCACTTTGCAAGCAACTGCCAACAGACGCTGGAAAGCAAGCCCAGCGACCGTGCTAAAGACTATGCAGACACTTTATGAGAAGAAGCTCGTATCCTATCCACGTACCGACACGCGGCATATTACACCGAGCGAGTTCAACTATTTGGTAGCTAACATCGAAAGCTATCAAAAACTGATCGAGCAACCTTTTGAAGTCGCTTCACGCACACCAAAAAAGCGTTATGTAGACAGTTCAAAAGTGCAAGAACATTATGCAATCATTCCGACGAAAAAGATTCCTACTGCGGCTGCGATAGCAAAATTAGATTCGCTCGAACGGAATTTATATGAAGAAGTCGTACGCACCGCACTTGCTATGTTCCACCGGGATTATTTATATACCGAAACAAAAGTAACAACTGATGTGAATGGACTGCCCTTCTTCACGACGGGTAAAACAGAGCGTGATAAAGGATGGAAGGAACTTTTCGCTGCACCGAAGATAGCCAAGGACACAGAAGAATCCGCCTTGCCGCCACTTGAGCACAACGAGACGGTACAAAGTGAAATTGGTATTAAAGAAGGAGCGACGCAACCGCCAAAACCTTACACAGAAGGGCAACTCATTGCGATGATGAAAACTTGCGGAAAGCTCGTGGAAGATCAAAGTGAAACCGATATACTAAAGGAAGTGGAAGGACTCGGAACGGAAGCCACGCGAAGTAGCATCATTGAAACAATTAAAAAACACGGCTATATTTCCGTAACGAAAAACATCGTTTCCATCACAGACAAAGGACGTGTGTTATGCCTAGCCATTGAAGGCAGTTTGCTTGCCAGTCCATCGATGACAGCGAAGTGGGAAACGTATTTAAAGAAAATTGGGAATGGCGAAGGAACAGGTCAACATTTTTTAGGCAGTGTGGCAAAATTCATTGAGAAATTACTAGAAGATGTACCCGTACAACTGGAGCAACAAACGATCGATATCGTGCTGCCACCTTCGCAATCGTCACGTAAAAAATCTTATTCTCGAACCGAAGTCGCCCCCTGCCCGCGTTGTAAAACTGGCAATATTATTGCTCATAAAAACTTCTACGGATGCAGTAGCTATAAATCCGGCTGTAAACAGACATTTCCGGGAACGTTCTTGAAAAAGTCACTTACCGTGCCACAAGTAAGACTATTATGCACGAAAGGGAAAACGAACACGATCAAAGGCTTCACTTCAGCCGACGGTAAGAAGTTCGATGCGGCACTTGAGTATAAAGAAGGCAAGCTGGAGCTGGTCTTCGTCTAAAATAAGCCATCGCAGGAAATCAGATGTTACTGACTTTCTGGATGGCTTTTTTCTCTTTATAAAACAGGTGACAGCAGACGTGAAATGCCTTCTTTGAACTTGATCCACAATGAACGTTCTGAATAGCGCTCCGGTGTCAACTCCGAACTGTGCTTTACGTCTTGCTCAAACAAAGTATAGAGCTCTTTTGCAATCTTCTCGTCATAAACAATCGCATTGACTTCAAAATTCAAACGGAAGCTACGTGAGTCAATGTTCATCGTTCCGACTGACGCAATTTCTTCATCTACAACGATCGTTTTCGCATGCAAGAATCCATTCTCATACAGCAATATTTTCGCGCCATAGTCCAGTAAATTTCCGACATACGACCAAGTAGCCCAATAGACAAACGGATGATCTGGCTTGCATGGAATCATAATGCGCACATCGATACCAGACAATAACGCTATTTTACATGCATCCATAAAACTAGTATCTGGAATAAAATAAGGCGTTTGAATACAGACACTTTTTTGAGCTGATAATATCATCTTTATATACATATTCTTCAAGTGTTCTGTTTGAGAATTGGGTCCGCTCGATACAATCTGAATGGGACTTTTACCTGGCTGTGGCTCTGTCTCAAATGAATAATCTTCCCAATTCCAAGACTCTTGCGTCCCTGCCTGATGCCAATCTAAAATGAACTTTCCTTGAATATGATTAACAGCTTCACCTGTAATTCTAAAATGCGTATCTCGCCAATATCCAAACTTTTTATCCAAACCAAGATACTCATCTCCAACGTTGAATCCTCCAATATAGCCAATCGACCCGTCGATGATGCATAACTTCCGATGATTTCTATTATTCACCCGGAAATTTATCAATCGGAAAAATGAAGGAAAGAAGACTTCTACTTCTCCGCCTGCTGCACGCAACTCATTATAAAACTTCGGAGAGGTCTTTTTAGAACCGACTTCATCGTACAATACACGAACTTTTACTCCTTCTTTTGCTTTCTCAATTAGTGCATCACGCAGTCTCGTACCAAGTGCATCCGATTGAATAATATAATACTGGATATTGATTTCTTTCGTAGCTGCATGAATATCTTGTAATAACGCATCAAATTTTTTATGTCCGTCGCTAAAGATTTCAATTTCATTGTCATTAGACAATAACGCGTGAGAAGATTTCAAATTCATCCGAATGAGTTCATCATGTTTTTTTAATAAAGGAGTATTCTCTAAACGGTCTTTATTTTCCGGCGATAATTGTCGTTCTACATAGGATTTGGCTATTTTTCTTTCTGCAGTTGATAATTTATAAAAGTTTTTCTGTTTGAGATTACGTCCAAGAAATAGATAGATAAAAAATCCAACAATCGGCAGAAACACTAGTACCATAATCCAGGCCCATGTTTTACCGACATCCCTTCGCTCAATAAACAGCACACTGGCTAATAGAAGAACGTTTAGGATGGTGACAATCGTTACGATTAGCGTGACTATTTGTCCAAGCTCCATTTCTCTCACCTTCCTTTGACTATTAATATAGCATAAAACTACTTGATGTACTGAGTTTAGAAAAGTATAGGGTTCTGACTATTTTTTAGCAAAAACTTAGAGAATCTACTATAATAGTGGGTACTAGCCAAATGTGTAAGGAGGAATTCCTTTTGATTCGAGCGATTTTAGTAGATGATGAGCCACTGGCAGCGCAATTACTTGAGCGTAAACTATCGGCATTTGAAAATATTACAGTTGTAAAAATATATTCCAATCCCATGCACGTAGTAGAAGACTTACAACATGTATCATATAATGTTGCTTTCCTAGATATCGAAATGCCAGGAATAAACGGTTTGGATTTAGCTGAACTAATTTTGAACGCCACTTCTAATGTGCATATTGTTTTTATTACCGCCTATCGCGAGTATGCTGTGCAAGCTTTCGAGTTGAATTCTATTGATTATCTTGTGAAACCATTAACAGATGATCGATTAGAGAAAACAATAGAACGGGTTCAGCAACAACTGATATCAGTTCCACAAATGCAAAAGAAAAAAGATTATGTGTTACGTATTCAATGCTTCAGTGATTTCAACGTCATGTTTGGACAAGAACCTGTAAAGTGGACAACAGCAAAAGTAAAAGAATTATTTGCACTCCTTCTCACACATCATCAAACATATATCAATCGAGACCTACTCATTGAAACGCTTTGGCCTGATACTGAGTACGCGAAAGCAAAAATACAATTACACACTAGTCTTTCTCGCTTACGGAAGACTCTTGAAACGCTGGGGTATGATGACGCTATTACATTCGCAAACTCCAGTTATTGTTTGGAACTTACTGACTTTCGATTCGATTTGATTTCTATCAAGCAATTGTATGAAGAATATCCTACTGTACAAGACGACACAATAGAGCAATTCCAACAAATAATTGAGCTCTATCAAGGAGACTATTTAGAATCAGAAGGATACAAATGGTCTCATACGTACGCAACGAAGATTCGTTTACAAGTAATTGAACTTTTGGAGCGAATGATTTTGTACTATGAACAATTGCACGATTACACAAATACACAGGTTTGCTTGGAGCAACTACTACAGCTCGATCCATACTCCGAACAAATTCTACAAAAACTATTAAGGCATTATATAAAAATAGATCGGCGCACAGAAGCTATTAGAGCATATCAACAGTTTAAAGACCAATTGGATATAGAACTTGGTATTTCACCCAGCCAATCTACTATTGAATTATACAGCCAAGTATTATGCGTTGAGTAAAGTCGAAAAGAGTAGAAAATCAAAATGATTTTCTACTCTTTTCGACTTTATCATTTTAAAACTTACTTGCTTCTTCTATTTCTATTTGCAATAGGTTCCGTTCAGATTCATAACAATCCAAATTCGCTCTCATTGATTGTTTGGCTGCATACATTTCCGTATCTGCGTAATGCAACAACTGATTTATATCGTTACCTTGCTCTGGATACACACTAACCCCTACACTTACATCGATGACTAGCATTTGATCTTTTATTGAAAAAGGTGCTCTGCATAGCGACAATATGGTTTTTACTTCCTCTTCATACGTATCCTCAAAAAGCGTTAAGATCACAAACTCATCCCCACTGAAATGAAATATATAACGATTTGTAGAACAGCTTGTTTTAAAACGGCGCCCCAGCTCTTGTAGCACCTCGTTACCTGCCCTATGTCCAAACGTATCGTTAATACACTTAAAACTATCAATATCTATATACAGTACGGCGACTTTCATATGAAGTTGTTCAGCTCTCTGCAAGATGGACTCGCTCTCTAACTGAAATGATCTTCTATTAGGCAAAAGAGACAAATCGTGAAGACAAGCTAAATTTCGCCACTTCTCTACTTCACTAACTTTAGACACATCATGTACAATCAATAAAATTTGTCTATTGCTTTGTCCCGGTATATCGAACGGGATGACAGTCGTTTGAAACTCCACAAACTCACCATTTTTCAGTGACAATCCTAGTTGACCAATCCATTGTCCCTCTTTACATGCTTGCTTAAGCAATTGCTTCCATGCACAGATGGATGGTAGCTTTTGTCCTATCACGTGAAAATCCGTTAATATCAATTCTGTTGCTTGATAATCAAATGTTTGCTGAAACTTTTTATTCAACTCTAGAATTTCACCGTCACATTCCGCTATGACCAATTGAAAGGAAGCAGTTAATAGTTTTTTCATGGTAGCTAAAGACTCATTTCTCACAGTGCTACGTTTTATGGAAAAAGGTGCTGGCATAAATAAATTACCCCTTCACTTAAGACTTTTATATACTATAGTAGACGATCACTCTTACAAAATACTTAAACGCATAGAAAAAACCAGCCTCTGTTGGAGACTGGTTTTTCTATGCGTTATTTATGCATGTTTCTTTCTGCGCAACACCCAAGCTCCCGCTCCAATCAATAATAGTCCTGTTGCGATTGGAATGATAGGGTATGCTTCCCCTGTTTGAGGTAAGTTGTTTCCTGTTGATGCTACATTTGAATTACTGTTCCCGCTTGAATTCATGTTACTATTGTTGCTGTTAGTGTTGCCCGTGTTAGTTCCAGTGTTAATATTACCACTAACTCCTGGTTTATTCGGAACGTTTGGTGTGCCTGGTTTCCCTGGCTCATTTGGATCGCCCGGTGTGCCTGGATTGCCTGGCTCATTCGGATCGCCCGGTGTGCCTGGTTTTCCTGGCTCATTCGGATCGCCCGGTGTGCCTGGTTTCCCTGGCTCATTCGGATCGCCCGGTGTGCCTAGATTGCCTGGCTCATTCGGATCGCCCGGTGTGCCTGGTTTTCCTGGCTCATTCGGATCGCCCGGTGTACCTGGTTTCCCTGGCTCATTCGGATCGCCCGGTGTGCCTGGTTTCCCTGGCTCATTTGGATCGCCCGGTGTACCCGGTTTCCCTGGCTCATTCGGATCGCCCGGTGTGCCCGGTTTCCCTGGCTCATTTGGATCGCCCGGTGTGCCTGGTTTCCCTGGCTCATTTGGATCGCCTGGCGTGCCTGGTTTCCCTGGCTCATTTGGATCGCCCGGTGTACCCGGTTTCCCTGGCTCATTTGGATCGCCCGGTGTGCCCGGTTTCCCTGGCTCATTTGGATCGCCCGGTGTGCCTGGTTTCCCTGGCTCATTTGGATCGCCCGGTGTACCCGGTTTCCCTGGCTCATTTGGATCGCCCGGTGTACCCGGTTTCCCTGGCTCATTTGGATCGCCCGGTGTGCCTGGTTTCCCTGGCTCATTTGGATCGCCTGGTGTGCCTGGGTTGCCTGGCTCATTTGGATCGCCTGGTGTGCCTGGGTTGCCTGGCTCATTTGGATCGCCTGGTGTGCCTGGATCGCCTGGCTCATTTGGATCGCCTGGCGTGCCTGGGTTGCCTGGCTCATTTGGATCGCCTGGTGTGCCTGGTTCAGTTGGGTTATCGCCATCTGAAGTCAATTCTGTATTTAGAATAGCTTGACATGTAGCGTCTACGATGACTACTCCAACGCCTATATTTCCAACATATGCTTGGTATGTTCCTTGTGGCAATTGTTCAGTTGGGAAAATCACTTGCCCTTGGCTATTTGTTAGCCCTTTGACTATTTCAGTCGCACCAATCTTTAATTCTACTAGTTCACCTGCTGGTACTGGCTGGCCATACTTATTTACTGTTATCGTAAACTCTTGACAAATCTGAGTAATCGGTAATGTCAGTGATTCCTCACAAGAATCTGTCACTACTACTTTCCCTACATTGTTACCTTCATAGTAGGCATCGTATTCACCATTTGGCAATTGATCTTTATCAAATACAATTTTTCCTGCAAAGTCTGTTGTGCCTGTAACGACTTCCGTTTCGCCTGTCTTCAGCGTTATAACTTTACCGACAGTTACCGGTACGCCATTTTCATACACTGTTAATGTAAAATCTTCACATACTGGCGCAACCACTACATCTATCATTGCTTCACATGTAGCAGAAACTGTTACTTTTCCAACATACTTGTTATCGACGAATACTTCATACGTGCCGTCAAGCAACTGGTCGTTGTTAAGAACTGCCTGACCGTTGTCATTCGTCAAACCTGAAACAATTTCTGTGTTGCCGGATTTCAATGCTACTGTTTTGCCCGCTCCGACTCGTTTACCGTCTTCCGTTACCGTTACAGTAAACTCTTTACATACTGGAGCTGGTGTCAATACGATCGTGCTTTCGCAAGAGTCCGTCACGATGACTGTGCCTGCTTCCTTGCCATCTACGAACGCCTCGTACGTTCCATTCGGCAAATCTTTCTTCGGTAAGTTTACCTTACCGCTTGCATCTGTCTTACCTTTTGCTACTTCTTTACCATTTGCTTGTAAAACAACTTCTTTATCCACAACTGGAGTTCCGCTTTCCATTACGGTAATCGTTACATTCTCACATACCGGAGCTGGTGTAGTTGTGATTGTAGTTTCACAGCTAGCGGAAACTACTACTGTCTCTACAAAATCTCCATCAACATATGCTCCATATATACCCTTTGGCAACGCTTCTCTAGTAAAGATTACTTCACCTTTTGCATTTGTTACACCTGTCACAATTTCTCGGTTTTCGAATTTCAAAATAACTTGCTTGCCCGCTTGAACCGGCTTACCATTTTCCATAACTGTAATAGTAAACTCTTCACATACTGGCGCTGGCGTTACGTCAACCGTACTTTCACATGTTTCTGTAACAGTTACGGTGCCTGCTTTCTTGCCGTCTACGAATACTTCATACTCTCCGTTTGGAAGGTCTACTTTCGGCAATACAACCTTGCCGTCTTTATCTGTCTTACCACTAGCAACTTCCTTGCCGTCCTTCTTCAGAACCACGTCTTTTCCGCCAGCTACCGGCTTGCCGCTTTCTGTTACGGTTACTGTAAAGTCTTTACATACTGGGGCCTGAACCAAGTCAACCGTACTTTCACATGTTTCTGTGACAGTTACGTCGCCTGCTTTCTTGCCGTCTACGAATACTTCATACTCTCCGTTTGGAAGGTCTACTTTCGGCAATACAACCTTGCCGTCTTTATCCGTCTTACCACTAGCGGCTTCCTTGCCGTCCTTCTTCAGAACCACGTCTTTTCCGCCAGCTACTGGCTTGCCGTTTTCTGTTACGGATACTGTGAAGTCTTTACATACTGGAGTGGACTCGATAATGATCGTGTCTTCACAAGTTTCTGTAACTTTCACTGTATCTACTTTCTTACCATCCACATATGCATCGTATTCGCCCTCTGGTAATTTCCCGGGGAATACTACTTTACCTTCTTTATTTGTTGTGCTCTTCGCTACTTCCGTGTCGCCTTTCTTCAATACGACTTCTTTGTCAGCGACTGGTTTACCTTCTTCAGTAACGGTAACAGTGAATTCCTTACACACTGGAATGAATTCAATCGCACCCTCGCAGTTATCCGCCACCGACACAGTACCAATCTTCTCGCCGTCTACATACACATCATATTCACCGTGTGCCACCTTATTTGGGAAGACTACTTTACCAGTTTGGTCTGTCTTACCTTTTGCAATTTCTTTATCATCAGATTTTAACACAACATCTTTTCCAGTAGCTACTGGTTTACCGTTTTGTGTAATCGTTAATATAAAGTCTTCACATGTCAGTGCTGTTGGTAGAGTAATTGTATCGGTACAAGTATCTGTTACTTTTACTTTCTTACCTTCTATTTTCTTGCCGTTTACATATACGTCATATTCGCCATCAGGTAATGTATTCTTTGGAATTATTACGTTTCCATCTAGATTCGTTTTGCCTGAGGCGACAGTTGTTTCACCTGATTTTAATACCACTTCAATATTCGGACCTACTGGATCAGTATCTTCGAATACCGCAATCGTAAACTCTTCACAAACTTCCGGTTGTGGCGGAAGTGGTTTTGGCTTCACAGAGGCTGCACATTCATTTTTCACTTCAAATGAATTGATGAGCGAATTATTGTAATACGCTCTGTATACGCCTTGCTTGATTTTCGATTGGTCGATCTTCAGCTGTCCATTCGCATCTGTCGTACCGCTCGCAATTTCTGTTCCTGCTGCGTCTTTCACTGTAACGTTTGGCAAGTTCGGACGTATTGCGCCGCCTCTGGTCAGGACTGTTAAAGTGAAGTCGATACATACGGGTGCTGCGGAGACTTCTGCTAGGCAGTCGTCTTTGAAGCTTACGTTTACTTTAGTGATGAATAAATCACCTTCAAATAAGAAGTATTCTCCTGCACCTTTAGCTTGAACTAGATCAGCTACTGAAACCGAGAACTCACCCAATTCATTTGTTTTTCCGGTATGAATTGAAGTGCCTTTCATTCCATCCTTCAATGTTAATTCAACATTTTTACGAAGACTATCACTTTCGTCACTTACAATTATTGTGAAGTCTGTACATACTGGTACTGGCTTAACATCCGCTTCACAATTTATAGTAACTGTAAAATCAGCAAACGGCTCCGTCGCTCCAGATCTAAATACGTCATATTCCCCTGGATTGAGATCAGATACTACAAGTTGACCATCATCATCTGTTGTACCTGTTTTGACTTCAGTTCCGTCTTTGTCTTTAATGACAATACTAGCATTGCCATCTAATTCTCCATCTACATCGCGAACTGTTAATGTGAACGTTTCGCATTTTGGCACTTGGACAACTGTTGTTTTACAATTTTCATCGTTGTAGTCAATTTCAACTTCCGCCAAAAACTGCTTTCCTTCATATAATTTATAAGTTCCTGGTGCTGTAGTTGCAGGAACTGTGAATTCTCCATCTGCATTTGTTTTCTTTGAAACGACTACTGTATTTCCTTGCTTTAATAGCACATCAGTATTTACGCGTGGAGAACCGTCTTTAGTAACTGCGATCGTATAAACATCACAAGTAATAGGTGGTTGAATCTTTGCTCCACATAAATCATCTGCATCTTTTTCATACGAGATCATTAAGTTGGATTCTAAAATCTCGCCGTCTTTTATCTTCACTTGATACTTACCGGCAGGAACTTGTGCTTGTTGCACAGTAATTTTGCCTGTTGCCAGTGTATCAACCTCTGCTTTCACTTCACCATTTGCGTTAATTAGTTGTATAACCTTATCCTTACGCGGATCACCGTTTGTATCATTAATCGTTAATGTAAATGCTGTACAAGCGTTTGTCATGTCTACTTTTTCTTCATTCACCACATTGTAAAGCTTGTTTCCATTGACATTAAAGTCTATATCTGCACCCATTGTGATTGGACGACCAGCTACTGGTAAAGACACGTAATCGTTAGGAGTGCCCGATTCTTTCAATGTGTACTTGCCATAACGAATATTCTCGAATGTTAATCTACCTTCGCTGTCTGTCACAGCTTCTGCTAATTTAATATTTCCATTCTTATTGTAAAGACCAAATGTAATCCCCGGTAAGTTGACTGAAGCACCAGTTAATGGATTCCATCCTGTCTTGTGTAGTTCCAACGTTCCTCTAGTTGAAGAAATGGTACCACTGGACGCATTATATACGAAGTTTTGATTTGTTACATCGTCCTTTTTACTAGCGTTCGCTTCTGTACCTGCATAGTCTATGGATGCTTCGTTTCTGAAGTTCTCATTGTTTGCACCTAAGAAAAATGTTTTGTAACGAACTTCATATCCTATTTTATTCAGTTCACCTAAATTATAAGTGAAGCTATTATTTGCTTTATCTACTGTAGGAGTAAATGCCACCCATGGACCATAACTGTGGGTACCAGCTTTATTCATACGAATTTCACGTTTCTCAAATGTCTCCGTCAAAATCAATTGGTTAGGGGACATTTTATCGTATAAAGTAATGTTTCCTAAAGTGGAATGTGACTCATTGACTTTGACTAGCCACGTAATCGTTTCGTCATTCGGATTTTGAGTTGCAGTTTTGACAATTAATTTATTTGCATGTTTTACTTCTGCAGTTGCTGTGAATGGAAAACTACCACTATTAGGCGTTGCAAAACTCGCTGTATTTCCATACGTATCACCATTCGGACCGTTTCCAATTACATTATCTGTATCTTTTGTTTGATATTTCACGATATAAGCATCTGTAGTCGATGCATTAAATGTAATTACGAATTTCTTTGCTGTTTTTTCTGTGAATGTAAATCCAGAAGTCACCTCAGCCCCTACTGTGCCTGTTTCATCATCGTTACCCAAATTAAGCTTATATACTTTAATAGAACCGTCAACTATTGCATGCCCATCTCCAATAGTGTCGGTCAAAGTTGCACCATTAATTTCTTGCTTGTTAATATTCACTGCTAAGTTCCAATTAAATACTTGATCCACATGATCAAATTCACCATTCTTATATCCATTTTTACCGGTCGGTGAGGAATTTCCTGGTGCATATTCAGCTGATTTTGGTATCGAATAAGTTTTTCCATCAACAGCTCCCGTCCAAGAACCTATTGCAGTGTTTTTATATTCACCATAAGTAGTACCATTTGGTAAAATATCAAACTTTGTTTGGTATGTGATTGTAAAGTTTTGACCTTTTGTTAAGTTACCAAACTCCAGTGTGAATCCTGCATCTCCGTCCGTACCTTTAAGGGCCTTGTTAGTCGGGATAACTGAGTTAGTAATAATAAATGGATTACTTGGATTTACTAATTTCTGACGAGTTCCACCAGTTGAATAACTTTCAAAATCATCTTCAATTGTAAACCCATTCATAGCATGCTCAGCATTTACGCTGATTGTCCACGTGATAATTTTATTATTGTAATCTATTGAGCTACGCGTTTTACTGAAAATATTTTCTTCTATTAAAATCGTATCGCTTGCAGGATTTGTATCATCAGTCACAGTGTTTTTTACACTTCCACCTGCTGTAACAAATTCTTTATCATACTCTGTATCGTATTCAATAAAATACGCCTCACCATTCGGGGATGCTAACTCAACTGTAAATCCTTTACCATCCGCGTCTAGATTAAACGTCGGCTGTGGACTAACTAAACTACCTTTCGTCCCGTTACCTAGAGAATCTACTGTTACATTATAAGCTTTAACTGTACTTCCAATAATCTTGTGCGGACCTGTTACTGTATCTGTTAATGTCTTAGTACCTTTACTACCGAAGTAGTTATACTCTATTTGCCAGCTACCCTTATACTTATCCTTTGCAGTAGCTGTCTTCTCCATTTTCAGACCGTATTTATGGCTTGCACTACCAGTTGTACTTTCTACAGTAGTCTCATTATTAGTTAGTGTCGCTGTATTTGTAAAAGATTCTATTTCCTCGGTTTGCACATGCGTCACTTTTGTTCTATAAGTAATTTCGTAAGCGTCACGACCAGTAAGACTGATATCAGCAAAACTGTTCACAGTCTCAGTAGCATAAGAATTTGCAGCTACACCTGACAATCCTACCTCATACTTTTTGATTGTTATATTGCCTTCAAGCACGTGTTTTCCATCAGTCACATCCGTGATCTTTGCATTAGATAATAACATTCCATTGCGATTCGTCCAAACTGTCCAATCAATAAACCGATCATTGCCGTCTACAACTGCCTCGCCTGTTTTAGTCATAGGCTTATTCCCGCCTGATGGCTTAAAGACGAAAGGAATTTCAATAGACGCGGAACCTTTTAACGGAATCTCCAGTGTTTGTTCCAATTGATTGTCGGTATTAGCACCGCTCAATTCAGCCAAAAAGTCTAGCCTTCCTGTATACGGTGCCGCTGCTGGGAGATACCCGTCTGTAATTGTAACTGTTACAGTGCTTCCTTGCGTCTCATATGAAAATGTTACATCGCCATCAGCGAGTGTTCCATTTAGACCGCCTTGATTAAAATTTACTAAACCTTGTGGCAAATTGAACGTAAAGCTTGATCCTACGCCAGCTTCTTCTTGAGGAGTAGTGACAAAATTATAATAAACTCGAACTTTGTCACCAAGTACCGGTGTAAAGTTCGCTGCTTGTGCTGGATCTGTAATCGTTCCATTCACAGAACCGCTTAAAACAAGCTGCTCAAAGTTTAATACTGTAACACTGTTAAGGTCGATTTCTGAACCAACCTCCATTGAATCGTTCTCTTCTTCTCCATCCTCTTCCAATACTTCACCGTCAACTCCATCAACCTCATCATCAGTCGCGTCCTCTTCAGTGCCGTCTTCACCTGTAGCAGGCTTCTTACTTTCATCCGTCACTTCTTCATCCGACTGACCTTCTTCTTTCTTATCTACCTCTTTATCGCCTTCTTTTTCTGCTGTAGGCTTGTCAGCATCATCTTTGCCTGTCGACGGTTTCTTATCCGTAGTACTTGGCTTATCCTTCTCTCCATCTGGTGTCGTAGCTGGCTTATCTTCTGCAGGCTTTTCCTCCACCTTGCCATCGGTGCCCTCCGGTGGTGCTGAAGTTCCTTCGTCTACTGGCTTTTTAGAAGGAGTAGATTCTTCTTTTTTATCCGGTTTTTCTGTGTTCTCAGGCTTCTTCCCGTCCGCCTCTATACTGTTCATGCTAGAAACCGCTTTGTCTGGTGATTTCTCTTGAACTTCTTGCTTCGCATCATTCGACGATGCACCCGGAAGACTTTCCGCACTCGCTACACCAGCGCCTAATGGACCAAGAATCGTCTGACCCAAGACTAGTAGCGTGAGCATGAATATGTGTAATTGCTTCTTCAATTTGTGTTGCCCTCTCCCTTCTGAGTTGTTTGTTGGTCCGGGTTTCTCTTACTTGATTCATCAAATGAATGTCCCCTTCTCCCAATCCTTATCTATATGACAATATAAATAACCATGTTAACGCTTCTCCACTGTTTGCAATTCTGCTTGGACGATTAACCGATCAGGCGGATGCCAACTGCCTAATGGAGTACAAGTGACTAATGTCAGTTGCGGTGTATTTTGATCTTCCAATACAGATACATCTGTTTTATGTACGACAAATGTGTCCGTTATACGATAATGCAACGTCTCTTTTTTCGTACTGACTTGAATTTCATCGCCCGCTTCAAGTTCTCCTAGACGGTTAAATTGCTTACCATCCGCTACAGCACGATGCCCTGCAAGTCCGATGTTATGTTTGGTAAAGTCTTTTTGGGGCTCTATCATTCCTGCACCTTTACCGAGTTCCTTTTCTGTAACTCCTTCAAATATCAACATTTCAAGACCGATTTTATCGATGGTTACAATGCCACGTCCGCCTTTTAATGCGGGATCGGTCTTTTTATCAGAGCCTTTAGAAGGTTCTACAGTTGCCTGTTCCTCTGAAAAGTCGATATCTTCCATTGCACCCAGCTGATCAAATGCTTCGAGGAGTTGTTGTTGTTGTCGATCGTAGGCTATATTTTTTAAAAATGGATAGCAGATTAACAGCAACCCGCCAAGCACCAGTATCCAACCCATCAACTTATGCACTACCACACCCTCTTTTCGATACAAATCTACCCCTATTTTGAGTATAGTAGGTTACACTTACAAAACTCTTAAACTGGTAAATGGTATAGTCAGTTTTCATCCTCGCTTTTTTTCTCCATACTAAAAAACTCTTCTTTTACACGGACTTTGTACGCTTCCCCTTCCTCTCCCCTATGTCTCGGATACTCCTCAATCGCAATTGGCAGTAGTTTCTGCCACAATGCATCCATCGCATACACATCCCGATCAAACGCATAGTCTAATTCATCTAAAGTTAAGCCCAGCGCCTTCGCATATTTTCGTTTATCCCTATTCCAAACGGTAGTTACGTTTTGCTTAATATAGTCATCCACCTCTTCCTCTGTCAGACGAATTTTATACTCCGTTTTTGAAATTTCCAGCATATCTTTATAGCGGTTCGTCTGTTTTTCTGCAATACCACTTAGAAATGAAGATGAATGTTCTTCTTTAATCAAATGATTTTTCACACGTATTCTAAACTTTGTTTTATTAGTAGAAAACGAATGGTCGGTTGTCATCGGTTTTACACTCGAGCGAATCCACTGAAGTTCTGTTTCTATTTCAGGCATGTCCTCAAGTACGAGCTCAACAGCCTTGTTCATCTCTGCATAGTCAATTCCAACAAGCTCTATTTTCGCCTGTTCCGAACTCGCTGTTTGTTTAATCAAAAGAGTGCCAGCAATAAGTACGCTGAAACAAATCATCGTTAAGGTAAACCGGTTTTGAGCAGTCATGGGCAAAGCTCCTTTACAATGTTGGATTATTCCAGTATGTCATAATAGAAATGCTGTTTTTGTTGAAACGGCTGACTTTCGGCTAGAGATTTTCCTTACGATTCGACAATCTGCAAAATGAACGCAAAAAAAACCAAGTACGCAGATGACCGCATACTTGGGTAGTACTTCTATTTACCGAACAGCTTTTGGCTTTTCCACCATCATTGTCACAACGACAAACAATGCGAAACTAACTAATAAAACTGTACCACCAACAATATAGAAGATTAAAGCAAATGTTTCGTTAATATTGAACGGTTGCAGAAATTGCAACCACATTCCTGCCGTTAGACCAATGGCACCAATGATTCCCGTCCACCCTTGAAGTGTTAAAATCTTTTTCGCTCGTACACGGTAAATTTTATAAAATACTCCCCACGCAAACATTGAAAGCCAGCCTACTAGTAAAATATGCGCGTGAATTGGACGAAAAGCATATGAACCATTTCCCGCCATATGGGAACCAAGCACAGTTCCAATTAAACCAAAAATCGCTGCAACGCGAATCAAACGTAAACTCCATTTTTCCTGCATACTACATTTCCTCCTGTCATCTATCTATTATCTTTATCCTACCACGGCTAGATGAACTGAAGATGAACTCTATATTACAATTTAGGCAACTGCACAGTAAATGTAGTACCTACGCCGAGCTCACTGCTTATTGTCACACGGCCATCGTGCAATCGAACTACTTGTTCAACGATCGATAAACCAAGCCCTGTTCCTTCAACTTCACGGGTACGCGAATGATCAGCACGGTAAAACCTGTCAAAAATCCGCTGACTTGTCTCCTCAGACATCCCTATTCCGTTATCTTCAATAGAAAAATAGATTTCATTTGCTTGTTCAGTTAATCGTATATCAATCGTTCCACCATCTGGCGTATATTTCAATGCATTCGATACTAAGTTTTCCCACACTTTGTCAAGAAACGCAGGATCCCCCTCATAAGTTACTTCATCAATTTCCAGCATAAGTGATAACTCTTTCTCTTGCAGCAACCATTGATACTTTCGGACGGTCTCTTTTACTTGCTCATCTACGCGAAACACCTTTTTCTGCAATGGAGACACAAGTTGATCCAACGATGTCAATAACAGCAACTGTTTCGTCAATGTAGACAAGCGTTCTGTTTCAGACTGAATAATACTGGCATACCGCTTTCTTTCTTCAATAGGTAGCTCTTCATCTGACAGCAAATCAGCATAGCCTTTTATATTCAACAAAGGTGATTGGAAGTCGTGTGATACATCACTAATGAAAGCCTTGCGAATTTGATCATTTTCACTTAAACGATTAATCATCTGTTGAAAGCTTTCAGCCAGCTGACCGATCTCGTCGCGACGATCAATCATTAACTCTCCACTGAAACGCTCTTCCCCTACCCTCTTCGTCGCACGCGTCAAAACTACAATAGGTTCAATCAATTTACGCGCCACTACCAGCATGGCTAGTAAACTAATTACCGCCATAACGATCACCATACCGCCAAGCAAGTAGTGAATTTCAGTAAATAACATCTTTATATCAGGACGTAGAAAAAGAGCATACGTTTCTCCGCCATAAGTAAAAGGAACCCCAACCGTATTCGCAGACTCATTAGAAAAGTATCCTGTCACAAATGTCTCAGACTGCAAATCACGCATACCATGATACACTTGTCCCGCATGTACTTGTCGAATTGATTCGCTAGTTAAATTGTTCTCACGAAATTTTTCTCCGTACACAACTGAATGTCCATCTGCTTCAACGACTAACAACTTATAACCTGTCCGGGCTAGCGTCTCAAAATAAACATCTAGCTCTAATCCTTCTGTCACTTCAATGAATGAGGAAATTTGTTGTGCTATCGCCACATTTTTGCTATCATTTTCTTCTTTCAAATAGCGATGATAGTACGTATTGACTGTCAAAAAGGCAATCAGTGCGCTAGTCAACATAATACCAAGTGTCATCACCAAAAACTTTCCATAGAGCGACTTCATTCCGTCACCTCTAATTTATACCCCACTCCACGAATCGTCACAATCTTCACTTCATCCGTAAGTTTCTCCAACTTATCACGGAGTCTTTTAATATGAACACTTAACGTCTGCTCATCTCCTTCATAGTCGAATCCCCACACACGCTCGACTAGTACATCTCGTGTAAATACTTGATTCTGACGAGAGGCTAATACAGACAATAATTCAAACTCTTTCAATGGCAGTAATAAGGACTTCTTTCCGAGAACGACCTCATAACTTTGCCGATTGATCACTAACGAACCTACCTGGATTATTCTGTCAACCGCCTTATCATAACGGCGCAAAATAGCATGGATTCGAAACAATAACTCTTTCGGTTCAAAAGGCTTCACTAAATAATCATCCGAACCTGCTAGAAATCCTCGCTCTTTATCTTCCATCTCACCTTTAGCCGTCAATAGTAACACAGGAATTTCAGAACCTTCACGTAGTTTTTTAGTCAAGGTGTAACCGTCCATACCAGGCATCATGACATCCACTACTGCTAAATCCGGCCACTCCTGATCTACTAACTCTAAAGCTTGTACGCCATTCATTGCTTTCACCACCGTATAACCCGCCTGACGCAAATGAATACTGACCAACTCTAAAATATGTATATCATCATCCACTACTAAAATCTTCACGTAGAACGCCCCTTTCTTTTCCACTCCGCATTCAGCAGTCCTGATAACATAATAATGACTGCCGTTAAATAAAACCATAGCACAAGCATAATAATACCCGCCAATTGTCCATATAATCTAGAATAATCCACTCTCGCTACATAATCCCCGAACAAAAGTGACACTAGTTGCCAGCCAAATGCTGAAAATAAGGCACCAGGTAACGCCTCTTTCCACTTCATTTTCCCTGTAGGAACCAGTTGATAAAACAACATAAAAAACAACAATAAAAAGAACGTTCCCAATCCCCACTTGATATTAGGCCAAATATATAACCAGCCTTCCCAATCTTCAAAGACATCATAATATGCAATGACTTTTCGAAATAATTTTTCTAGCAAAGGTAAAAACAAAGATAACGGCATAACTAACATAAACAAAATAGTGACACCGATATTTCTAATAAAGGAAATCCATAATGCCTGTCGTTGCTTTTTCTTATTGGCTAAGTCCAAAGAACGGGCAAATGATTGCACAGCAATAGATGAAGTCCATAGCGCAGCAACCACACTGACTATCAGAAGATTACCATGGCTTTTATACAGCATCGATTGTATACTCTGCTCAATAAGTTGAAACGACTCTTCTGGTACAAATGGACGGAGTAAAGCTAAAATACTGGCTTCTTGTACAGGCAGGAACTGTACAATAGACAAAACCACTAATAGAAATGGCAAAACTGACAACAGTAAATAGTAAGCATTTTGCGCTGCTTGATCAAAAAAACGTTCGTTAAAGAAACGCTTAATAATCGTCAGAACCATCAGATCCCCCCCAGTCATTTAAAACTCTTTACTACCAATATACCCTAACTTCACCGTCTAAGTTAGGGTAGTCAAAATAAACTACTGAACAATGTTATGTGTATTATGATTCATACTATGAGTTCGTTCGTTATTCATCTTCTTTTCATTGCCATTCTATTTATTGGAAAACATAAAAAAGCCATTCCTCATGGATGTCCATAAGGAATGGCTTCGCTTGCCCAGCAACGTCCTACTCTCACAGGGGGAAACCCCCAACTACCATCGGCGCGCGAGCTTAACTTCCGTGTTCGGGTTCCGAAGGGCGATGAGCGACGGATTGCCGCGTCATCTTCACCGATGGCGAGTCTCACGTATGTCATACGTTCGAGTCCCATCAGTTCGATTCCTTGCACTCCATCACTCCTCCCCCTTCTCACAACAATAGGGAAATTTACAAGTTTTTAAATATATTTACACACAAAAAAGCCATCCCCCATGGATTTCCATAAGGAATGGCTTCGCTTGCCCAGCAACGTCCTACTCTCACAGGAGGAAACCTCCAACTACCATCGGCGCTGAAGAGCTTAACTTCCGTGTTCGGTATGGGAACGGGTGTGACCTCTTCGCTATCGTTACTAGACTGTTGAGTTGTTCACTCAAAACTGAATAAAAGACATTGGGTTGTTCAAGTAACTGCTTCCGCTTTTCAATAATAGGTTAAGTCCTCGATCGATTAGTATCTGTCAGCTACACACGTCGCCGTGCTTCCACCCCAGACCTATCCACCTCATCTTCTTTGAGGGATCTTACTTACTTGCGTAATGGGAAATCTCATCTTGAAGGGGGCTTCATGCTTAGATGCTTTCAGCATTTATCCCGTCCATACATAGCTACCCAGCGATGCCTTTGGCAAGACAACTGGTACACCAGCGGTATGTCCATCCCGGTCCTCTCGTACTAAGGACAGCTCTCCTCAAATTTCCTGCGCCCGCGACGGATAGGGACCGAACTGTCTCACGACGTTCTGAACCCAGCTCGCGTGCCGCTTTAATGGGCGAACAGCCCAACCCTTGGGACCGACTACAGCCCCAGGATGCGACGAGCCGACATCGAGGTGCCAAACCTCCCCGTCGATGTGGACTCTTGGGGGAGATAAGCCTGTTATCCCCGGGGTAGCTTTTATCCGTTGAGCGATGGCCCTTCCATGCGGAACCACCGGATCACTAAGCCCGTCTTTCGACCCTGCTCGACTTGTAGGTCTCGCAGTCAAGCTCCCTTATGCCTTTGCACTCTACGAATGATGTCCAACCATTCTGAGGGAACCTTTGGGCGCCTCCGTTACTCTTTAGGAGGCGACCGCCCCAGTCAAACTGTCCACCTGACACTGTCTCCTGCCCGGATCACGGGCATGGGTTAGAAGTCCAATACAGCCAGGGTAGTATCCCACCAATGCCTCCTCCGAAGCTGGCGCTCCGGAATCAAAGGCTCCTACCTATCCTGTACAGGCTGCACCGGAATTCAATATCAGGCTACAGTAAAGCTCCACGGGGTCTTTCCGTCCTGTCGCGGGTAATGCGCATCTTCACGCATATTATAATTTCACCGAGTCTCTCGTTGAGACAGTGCCCAGATCGTTACGCCTTTCGTGCGGGTCGGAACTTACCCGACAAGGAATTTCGCTACCTTAGGACCGTTATAGTTACGGCCGCCGTTTACTGGGGCTTCAATTCAGAGCTTCGCTTGCGCTAACCCCTCCTCTTAACCTTCCAGCACCGGGCAGGCGTCAGCCCCTATACGTCACCTTACGGTTTTGCAGAGACCTGTGTTTTTGCTAAACAGTCGCCTGGGCCTATTCACTGCGGCTCTCTCGGGCTATTCACCCTACCAGAGCACCCCTTCTCCCGAAGTTACGGGGTCATTTTGCCGAGTTCCTTAACGAGAGTTCTCTCGATCACCTTAGGATTCTCTCCTCGCCTACCTGTGTCGGTTTGCGGTACAGGCACCTCCCGCCTCGCTAGAGGCTTTTCTTGGCAGTGTGAAATCAGGGACTCTGGAGACAATTCTCCTCGCCATCACAGCCCAGCGTTAGATGAAAACGGGATTTTCCTCGTTTTCCGCCTCACTGCTTAGACACACAACCAACTGTGTGCTCACCCTATCCTACTGCGTCCCCCCATTACTCAAACGGCGGGGAGGTGGTACAGGAATATCAACCTGTTGTCCATCGTCTACGCCTATCGGCCTCGACTTAGGTCCTGACTAACCCTGAGCGGACGAGCCTTCCTCAGGAAACCTTGGGCATTCGGTGGAAGGGATTCTCACCCTTCTTTCGCTACTCATACCGGCATTCTCACTTCCAAGCGCTCCACCAGTCCTTCCGGTCCAGCTTCAACGCCCTTGGAACGCTCTCCTACCATTGACTTGCGTCAATCCACAGCTTCGGTGATCTGTTTAGCCCCGGTACATTTTCGGCGCAGCGCCACTCGACCAGTGAGCTATTACGCACTCTTTAAATGATGGCTGCTTCTGAGCCAACATCCTGGTTGTCTGGGCAACGCCACATCCTTTTCCACTTAACAGATACTTGGGGACCTTAGCTGGTGGTCTGGGCTGTTTCCCTCTCGACAATGGATCTTATCACCCACTGTCTGACTCCCAAACATAAATCATCGGCATTCGGAGTTTGTCTGAATTCGGTAACCCGGGATGGGCCCCTCGTCCAAACAGTGCTCTACCTCCGAGATTCTTTCGTTTGAGGCTAGCCCTAAAGCTATTTCGGAGAGAACCAGCTATCTCCAGGTTCGATTGGAATTTCACCGCTACCCACACCTCATCCCCGCATTTTTCAACATACGTGGGTTCGGGCCTCCAGTCAGTGTTACCTGACCTTCACCCTGGACATGGGTAGATCACCTGGTTTCGGGTCTACGACCCCATACTCATTCGCCCTATTCAGACTCGCTTTCGCTGCGGCTCCGCTTTCTCAGCTTAACCTTGCATGGAATCGTAACTCGCCGGTTCATTCTACAAAAGGCACGCCATCACCCATTAACGGGCTCTGACAATTTGTAAGCGCATGGTTTCAGGATCTATTTCACTCCCCTTCCGGGGTGCTTTTCACCTTTCCCTCACGGTACTGGTTCACTATCGGTCACTAGAGAGTATTTAGCCTTGGGAGATGGTCCTCCCGGATTCCGACGGAATTTCACGTGTTCCGCCGTACTCAGGATCCACTCTGGAGGGAATGTGCTTTCGACTACGGGGCTTTTACCCACTCTGGCGGACCTTTCCAGGTCGCTTCGTCTAACGCATTCCTTTGTAACTCCGTATAGAGTGTCCTACAACCCCAAGAAGCAAGCTTCTTGGTTTGGGCTCTTCCCGTTTCGCTCGCCGCTACTAAGGGAATCGATGTTTCTTTCTCTTCCTCCGGGTACTTAGATGTTTCAGTTCTCCGGGTCTGCCACTTGCACGCTATGTATTCACGTACAAGTACTGTCCCATTATGGACA